>JAQWPZ010000121.1 GCA_029245125.1 Rubripirellula sp. | reverse complement strand
ATCGAGAAGATTTGTCAATCGCCTACACACCAGGTGTGGCTCGGCCTTGCGAAGCCATCGCAAAAAATCCAGAGCGGACGCGTGATCTAACGATTAAACGCAACACAGTAGCGGTCGTCAGTGATGGATCGGCGGTGCTGGGGTTGGGCAACATCGGCCCGAATGCAGCGATTCCGGTGATGGAGGGGAAGGCGATTTTATTCAAGGAATTTGCCAACATCGATGCGTGGCCCATTTGTGTCGACACGCAGGATAGCGAAGAAATTGTCGAAACGGTTCGGCGGATCGCTCCGGTGTTCGGCGGTATTAATCTGGAAGACATTTCTGCACCACGCTGTTTCGAAATCGAAAAGCGTTTGCAGGATCTTGGCATCCCCGTCTTTCATGATGATCAACATGGAACCGCGATTGTTTTGTTGGCAGGGTTGATAAACGCAGCCAAGGTGGTGGGGCGTGAGTTGACTGAATTGAAAATCGTGATCAACGGAGCGGGCGCGGCCGGAACCGCGATCGCAAGATTGCTTCGGTGTGTCGGTCACGACCCGAACATTTGCGTTCCCGTCAAAGATGTCATCGTGTGTGATTCTCGGGGGGCAATTCATCGAGATCGCGATGACCTGTCACCTTACAAAAAGGAATTACTCTCCTACACCAATCGCGCCTGCCAAACCGGATCACTGCGAGATGTGTTGGTCGACGCGGATGTCTTTATTGGGGTCAGCAAAGGGGGCCTCTTGAATTCAGAGGACATTCGTAGGATGTCTTCTGATGCCATTGTCTTGGCGATGGCGAACCCAATTCCCGAGATCATGCCGGAGGCGGCTTTCGCCGGTGGCGCGGTAGTGGTGGGAACTGGCCGCAGTGACTTTCCAAACCAAGTCAACAATGTGCTCGTCTTTCCCGGCATCTTTCGCGGTGCTCTGGATGCTGGTGCGGCACAGATTACCGACGAAATGAAAGTGACGGCTGCGAGAGCATTGGCTGCCTGTGTCGAAAAACCGACTGCTAATCAAATCCTACCCGATCCCCTCGACCGAACTGTCGCTCCTCGGATCGCGGAGGCGGTCAAGAAATGTGAAGAGCTTTAAGCTAAGAATCAAGCTCAGAAGCTTGGTCGTCTATTCAATCTTGCTGACAGGGATTGTGGTGCGCGAGGCGGGCTTCTTCAGACGGGCTTCTTCAGGAGATTGCCAGCGGCATGAATCGACATCTTCTGTCGTGTAGGCGGCTCTCGGTAATTTCGTTTCGCCGTTTGGTGGAAACTGTCTGGGCAGCCGTCTTTTTGCAAGCCTGTTGTGCCACGTGAGTGATCGATTTCCGGCCTCGGGAGGCTCCCGATTGAGAACCCCGAAGAACTACAGGTTGACGAGTAATTCCAGCATTTCGCTCGCGGCGGCGATCACTCGGCTGCTGGCCTGGAATGACCGCTGGTAAGTGATCATGTCGATTGCTTCTTCATCGATGTTGACACCGGTGATGGCGAGATTCTTTCCCTCCAGCGTGGCATGGAAACTCCTCAACCCTTCCGTCGCACTTTGCTGTAACGCGATCTTTTGCCCCAGCATCGAAATCGAGTCATCGTACATTTGCCGAGCGGATCGATCGTTCAGTTCTGCCAGCGGTTTGTCAACAATGTCCACCAGTTCCATCAGGATATCGGTGTCTTCGTTGATCCCACCGCTGCTGATGGCAAGGTGGTCTGAATTTTCGATCAGGCGGGGACTGACTTCGATATCGATGGCGTTGTTGCCGTTGAAGAAGTTGTTAATTCCCATCGCCGACAGAAAGCCGCTGGTATCTTCGCCAAAGGTAAACGAAACCGTTGGTGAATTTGTTGTGATTGCCACGCGTCCTTCACTGGTTGTCGTGGCGTTGAGTCCGTCGATGGCGTTCATTTCCGCAACGATCGATTGAATCGTCGAGTCGGTGACTTGGCCGAGCAGATCAACGCTGATTCGGTGGTTGCTGATTACTCGCCCCTGATCGTCGACTACGTTCATGTCGAACGTTCCGTTTCGAGGAACAAACGGTAGCCCAGCATCGGGCAGCGGGACGCCGGTTTCCGCAGTATTGCTCGATGTCAGTTCAGTGAATCCTTTCCGGCCTTGGCCTTGGGAATGGACTTCATTGACAGCATGAATCAACGCAGACGCTACTTTGTCGAGGTTGTCGACATAGCTGCCGAATACCTCGTCACGGGCGAGGATGCTCGATGCTAATTTTCCGCTGGTCACCTGCAGCGGCGAGTCCGTTTCAATGATTCGGACTTCGGTTCCGTTCAGGGATTCGTTCTGCGCGGCGTAAACGTCCCGGCTGTTGCCGTTGCTGATCAGGTAATCACCACCGACAAAGACAGCGACAGCACCGCTTTCCTGTTCCTGGATATTGATATTGATCAAGCCTGCTAGTTCATCCAAATCGCGATAGCGTTGATCTCGCAGTCCGGTTGCATCACTTTTAATCAGGCCTCCGCCCTCGATCGTCGCGATGTCGAGATTTGTGCTCGCAATTCTTGATGTTAGGCGATTGATTTGTTCCGAAATCCCATTCACATCAACATTCCAAAGGTCGCGACGGGATGATGTCTCATCGCGTTGGCGGCGGATGTTTGATGCGAGCGTTTCACCTTGCAGAATGACATACTCCCGTAGCGAAGCGTCTCCCGGCTGAGAAGCAAGTTCGTGCACCGCATTGTTGAACAATGAAAGTTGCTGGCTCAAGCCTGTGTTGTCGAGATCAGTCGTCAGTTCCTCTAGCTGCGAAAATGCTTTGTCGAGTGTTTCCGCACCGACGAGGTCGGTCTTCGCCGCATACATTCGCTCGGTCAATGCTTTGTCGACCGCTTGGGTGATGCCGACAGGGCGAACCCCCATGCCCCGAATCAAGTTGCCATCGCGAATGGCGACCGAAGAGGCTTGCTGCAATTGCTGGCGAACGTAGCCAGGCGTATTGGCGTTGGCAATGTTGTTGCCAACGACCTGCAGTCCGACTTGCGCAAGCTGCAGAGCACCAGCCGATTGTTGAATCGTGCCGAATAGACTCATTGCCGTGACCTCACTTGCCGTGAAACTCAGTTGGCCTCCACAGACCCACCTGGAATCAGCATCGACACCCTAACCGGCACAGTCCACAAAATCTGCCCGATCACAGCGGTTCCTGCACAGCGGTTCCCTGCCAGGTCGTTGTTTCGATGGCGTCACGCTTGCCTGCTATGTCGTGTTTTCAGGCCAAACAGACCGCGGGCCCGAAGCGGAGATTCAGACCGCGGGCCCGAAGCGGAGATTCAGGAAGCGGTCCCGAAGCGGAGATTCAGGAAGCGGGCCCGAAGCGGAGATTCAGAAAGAGTGTCGTTCACCCTCCGCAGGCCAGGTTCGGTCCAGCCTGCGTCATCACCGTGAACAACTGTTGTGATCGCTTCCCCGGGCGGGTTAGCTCAGATCCAGCAGGGCGGCATCGATTGCCGCTGTCACCTCGTCATCGTCATCCTCATCGGACTGCACTTCAGCGATTGCATTGATGGCGACATTGAATGGGTGATCCCAGGAAGATTCGTCCGTGATTTTTGCCGAGCCATTGAGGTTGTCGGGCAGTTCTGCGAAGGCTGATTCTCCTTCGGCACCCGAGGCTGCGGCTGGCGGTAGGACCTGCTCACCTTCCGAGGAGCCGTTGCGACCCAGTGCGTTGATCACTTGTAAGGCGTCGGAGACCGTTATTGTCTTGTCACCATTGGTGTCGAAGAAGTCTGGGCCGCGATCGGTCGCTAGAACTGGGATCGATCCTACGCCTTCACGCGACAACCGGTTGATGACCAGCAACGCATCGATGGGCGAGACGTCACCGTCGTCATTGACATCATTTCGCAAGCTTGGATTCTGCAATCGGCTGGAAGCTACCGCGATGTCCACTGACGCGATATTACTTGGGCGGCCAAGTAAGTCAGAGATTCGGTAGCTGAACTGATCGATTCCGATGGCATCCGTTCTTGGTACGTACAGCACAGAGCCGTCGTCTTGAGGAATCACTTCACCGCGTGATGATTGAGTGATGATTTCGATGCTCTCTAGATCAATCTCTCCATCTGGATCAAAGTCGTTCTCGGCAACCGATATTAGGATCGGTTCATTCAAGTAGGTGACGGTTGCGTCACGGTTGGCCACTGGTGAATCATTGGCGAGCACCGAAACCTCGGCCGGGCTGCTTTCGGCGCCGAGGTTATCTTTGACCGTGTACGAAAAAGTATCGATACCACGGAAACTGGTGAAAGGCCGATAGGTCAATTCACCCTGGGTCCCCACGGTGAGTGATCCGAATGCGGGTTGGAGTATCACTCGCACCGTATTGGCGATGATCATACCATCCAGATCGACATCATTATCGAGCACCGCTACGGTGGTCGACCCTTCCAGTTCTAGCTGTTTGAAATCGTCTTTTACTCTCGGAGCATCATTACGACCTGCGACGTTGACTGCGATGGTCACTGTATTGCTTACGGCGCCTGCAGCATCAATCAATGAATACGAGAAAGTATCGGTCAGTGATTGATTGGGAGCTAATGTCTGCAGTGCCAAAGCATCCGTTGGATCGTAAGTGACGGTCCCGGTGCTTGCATCGAATAAGATCCTCGCACCACTTAGCGAAAAGGAATCGGCGGGCATGACGACACGCACCGATTCATTCGGATTGGTCTGCAAATCGGGGTCAACGTCATTGGCCTTCAAGACCGCTTCGTTGAACTGCAAAATGGTGTCTTCATCGGTATCAATCGAATCGCTGAATGCTTTTGGGGGATCGTTGACTTCACCGATCGAGATAAAGAATTCTTTTGGGTCAGAAATTGCACCCGCTGAGTCCCGCCCGACCACTTGAATCACGGCGGGGCCGCTCGCATTGTCGGTGTTTTGGTTTCGTGCGGGAGTGAATCGAAGTACCCCGTTTGAGGTGATGGTAGGGCCGCTACTGAACAGGCCGGCGTATTGCGGTGCCAGTGGTAAAACATCGAAGGTCACTAATTGTGATGCTTCGTCGGCCGGGCCCGGGCTGACGTTGATCACTTGTTGGACGCTAAACGGGCCGCTGTCTTCTAAGCGGGAAACCGTTTGGTTGGCGAGGTCAAACTCGGGTGGGTCGTTGACTGGTTGCACGTTGATTTGGAACATGCGTGGGAAACTGCGATTCAGATTGCCATTGTTACTGTCTTGGGGGCCGTCGTCTTCAAGGATCACTTCAAAGGTCGCGATACCACTGGCCGTTGGGGTGGACTCGAAAGTGAGTGTTGCCGTTCGGGTGATCGGATCGATGATGGCGCTGGGGGGTGTTACGAACAAGTCTGTGTTGGCGGATAGTTGCGTGAACTTGAATTCAATATTTTGCGGCCGTGTGCCTGGAATGCCATTGATTTCATCAAACGCGTTGCTGGGGCCAGCTTGGACATTGGAGGCCCAGTTCGTAATGGCGACTTCACCGTCATCTTCCAGGGTTTGCACATTGGCCGCGCCGCTGAAGATCGGTCGGTCGTTGACTGGCAAGACTTCAAAGCTGACCAGGTTGCTGGCGATCTGGACATCATCAATGGTTTGTCCTGTTGAATCGACGCTGACACCATCATCTTTTACGATGTAGATGAAGGAATCTGTCCCGGCAAAGTTTGCGCGGGGGCGATAGACAAAGCGGGGCGTGGCGGCATCAGGATCGAAGGTGATGGTCCCGCCCTGCGAACTGTTTCGTGGCAGCGGTTCGGCCATCGAGACGGTTTGGTTGCCACCAGGTTGCGGATCGAGATCGTCTGATTCAGTGATCGGGCCGTCCGCCGGTCCCGCCAGGAAGACATCCAGTAATCCGGGGTTGTCCTGATCACCTGTGATCAGGATTTCGACCGTGCCGTCCTCCATCAAAGTGAACGACAGCGGGTCTAAATCTGGGTTCAGTTTGGGTGCATCATTGATCGGTCGGACACTGATCGTCAACGTTTCCGGAATGGATGTATTCAGATCACCGCGAAGGGCATCATCGTCAACCGAACCGTCGCGGTTTCGATCCTTCAGTGTGACCTCAAACTCGTAATCACCAAACACGTTGGGGGCAGGTTGGAACTGCAGTTGGCCATTTTGCAGGTTGATCAGTGGCGGTACCGAGAAGTAATCGCTTTGATCTGCCTCTGCAAAATCAAGCGGTTCAATGGAAAGGTCAAGTAGCTGCCCTGTGGTCGGATCATTTTCATCAAATGCGGTATTCCGTGGTCCCGCGCTGATGTTCGATGCATAGCGTTCAAGGCGAGTGAGCGGTGAATCTTCTGGGACCGTAACGCGATTCGTGATCAGGTTGATTTCGGGACGATCATTGACAGGCTTGAGGTTCAGTTCGACTCGGTTATCAAGAAATCGCCGATCCGCAATCAGGCTTTGATTGTTAATGTCGTAGGTTTCCCCGCCTGTCGTGCTATTGTCAGCCACGCGGTATTCAAAAAAGTCGACACCGATCGTGGAGTTGAAATCGGCGGGTGGGATGTAATTGAAGCCGATGAGTTGTTGCGTGTTTGGATCTGGCACAGGTGTCAGGGTGCCACCACGATCGGTGTTGGCGACTTGGATGCCGCCGCCCACGACAAAGTTGCCAGCTTGGACGAGTTCGATGACTTGTGAGCCACCCTCCAACGCAGCGGACTCATTCTCTGGTCCAACCAGGAACAGGTCGAGCAACCCAATCGGTTCGTAGCCGTTAGTTGCCGTTGCATTCAGGGGAATAAAGTACGGTGCGGTCGCACCGCCCGCTTGAGTGTTGTCCTCGCGTAGCGTGTAAGTGATGACTCCATCGTTCGCAACCGAGTACTCTTCGTCGTTGCCATCATCCGCACTTGAGCCCAGCTTGGTTGGATCCAGGATTGGTGTGTCGTTGACCGGTCGTACATTCACCGTGAATTGTTTGGTGACCGAACGGTTAGGCGTTCCATTATCGATCAGGGTAGCGGCGTAGACCGCGGTTCCAAATTGGTCTGGGGCGGGAAAGAAATCAATCGGAGCGAAGAAGTCAGTAGCAGCGGCAACCGGAGGTTGCGTCATCAAGCCGGCTGGTGCGGTGACCGTTGTGATTTCAAATCGGGTTTTCTGAAAAGGGAAGCTTTCATCGATCGCAGTAGGTGAGCCGCCGCTGATATCGAAAAAGAAGTCGTTGATCCGGGTCGGTTGATTGTCATCTCTTTCCAGGATGTCGATCGTGTCAGGAGCTTCAAAGATCGGCAGGTCGTTCGCTGCGGTCACCGTTAATGTCACAGTTGCTTTCGCGGACATCTCAGGTTTGGTATCGGGAGCCGGTCGCACGTGCGTACCGTCATCGATGATCGTGTAAGTCAACTCATCGCTGGGCCCCCAGAACAGTGCTTGATCATTGAAGTCGATCGGCGGTGTGTAAAGGGCGTCGCTGAATGCTCCGTTTGTGAAGTTCACATCCAACGTTCCACCACTGCGCAAGGTGAGCTTCCCAGAGTTCGTCAGCGTGGTGCCATCGGCTGAGATCGTATTGATTTGCAGGGCTTGATTGTCTTCGTTGAATGGTGCCGGCAGAATCACATCGCTGGCGGCCGCTTGAATTCCTGGATTCAGTTGGTCAGTCGGACCACCATTTAAAAGTTCATCAGCAGTGAAGGAGATTGACGCGGACGCGGTGATTCCTTCAACCGCTTCCACGGTGGTGTATTGCCGGTCAATTGCTTGGGGAGCATCGTTTTCTGGTTCAAAAGTGATCGAGGCGGTCGCATTGGTGGTCAGGAACGCGAACTGTTTGGCAGCTGGTTGGCCAAATTCGTTGAGGGCCGAGTCTTGATTGATCCCCCGATCTTCGATGGTGTAAACGAACTGAACTTCACCGAAAAAATCATCGGCGGGAACAACTTTAATGTTCTGGCCGTCATTCACGATCGTTTTGACAACGCTCCCGTTCAAAGGAAATGGATTGCCAACGATTCTTAATGCCCCATCGTTGTTTTTGAATTGTGTGTTTTCGTCAGCTGCGGTGCTGGGACCCTGGGAGTCGTTTTGCAGCAGAAATTGCCAAGGAATCTCGATTGCTCGGTCTTCTGTCGGGACTGCTTGAGGTGGAATGACCCCGCCATAGAAATCAACGTAATCTTGATTGGAAATCGACACGAGATCAGTGCGGGCAATCGGCGTGTCATTTTGTGGCGTGACTCGGATGGAGGCGGTGGCCGTTGATCTTGTTGGCGTTGTCGCAATCGCTGGGTCTTTGTCGATCACCGTATAAACTAATTCTTCGTCCAAGAACTCGCCGACACTGGCAGGCAGATTCTCGCTATTGAAATCTTGCGCTGGTTCGTACAGAAGTTCCGCGATGTGACCGTTCCCATCGAAGTTGGCTGAAAGCTCGCCCCCGTGGGTCGTTCGGATGGGGTTGGGGCTGTTTTGATCCAATCGTTGTCCCGAGGATGAAACCACGGATTCAAGAAAGACGTCCGTTTCAGGTCCGCTAATCGGGGTTGGACCTCCGATTGGAAGACCATCGACATAGGTTCCTTGGATGATATCTGAGGCCAGAATTAAAAATCCACCAACAATGTCTTCTGTTGTTCGCAGTGTCTTGTTGGTTGCTAATAAGTCTTTGCTGATGTGCAAACGACCTTCTGTCAATGTTTTCCCTGACAGGGATGAGGTTGGTGTTACGGTGTCAAGCAAGGCATTCTTGATCAATTCCGCCGAGGGTTGATCGTCGGCGGGATACTGCGACGCGAACAAAGCTGCGGCACCCGTTACGTGGGGCGTCGCCATCGAGGTTCCTGAAATCGTGCTGTAGTCGCCGCGGTTCGGGTCATCTTGCGGCCACGTCGAAGTAATCGCCTGGCCGGGGGCTCCGAGATCGACAGTGGTGGCCCCAAATTGCGAGAAACCTGACAGTCGTCCACTGTTGGTGGTCGAAGCGACGGAGATGACCGCATCGTAGGAGGCTGGTTGGTTCCGCGGATCCACCGGATTGCTGGTGTCGAAATTGTTTGGCCAAGCGCCTAAATCGTTATCTATCGCATCGTTTCCTGCTGCCACGATGAACAAAATCTCTTCATTGGCCGCACGGATAATCGCTGCCTCTAAAAATGGATTGGGGGCACCTCGCCCGTTTGACGGGCCCCATGAATTATTTGTGGCAACGAGATTAATGCCGTGTCGAGTTTTTAAATCGGTCAAGTAATCAAGTGCTTTAATCGCTCCAGCGGTACTATTTGATGCACCACCTAAGAACTTGGCCGGGATCATTTTGACATCCCAATTGACACCCGCGACACCGATGCCGTTCCCCCCAGTGGCACCTACAGTGCCGGCCACGTGAGTGCCATGAAAGTCCTGTTTGAAGTCATCGTACGGGGTGTTATCGTCGTTGCTAAAGTCATAGCCATGAATGTCGTCGACATAGCCGTTGTTATCATCATCAACGCCGGGTGTTCCATTGAGCTCAGCGTCATTGGTCCAAGCATTATCAATTAGGTCCGGGTGATCGTGTTGAAATCCAGAATCAATGATCCCCACGTAAACCGTCGATGACCCAGTTTGTCCTTTCGCCCATGCATCTTCCGCTTGGGAACCATAACGGTTTGTCGTTCCATTGGGGCCTACACTGATGGGCGAGTCATCCGATTCCATTCCCCACATATTGCCATTGACGTATTGGGGGTCATTGCTGGTCGCTGTTGTTTCGTAAAGGTAATTGGGGCCTGCGAAGACAACGTTGGGATTAGATTCAAATATCTTGATCGCGTCTTGAACGGTCCAGCTTTCTGGAATCGTCACTCGCTCGATCGAACCTTGCCCGTCCGCTTTCATCGTCGGTGTGTGAATCTGTTCTGTTAGCGCAGCACCCGCCAGTCCCCGCACCTTCGATCTCGATTCCTCATTCGTAGTTGCCTCGAATTGGATAAGCACTTCGCCCGGTACATAAGACGCATCGGTTGATGCGGCGAGCAACAATCTTGGTTCGCAAAGCTCGGCTCGAAGTTGCCTGCGGACGCGCCGAGACAAGATTGTTCGACGTGTTTCTGACCGACGTCGGGTGCTTCGTGCACGAAGAGACTGAATCGTTTGGGAGAATGAAAACATTGGCGGTGCGCTCACAGCAATCAAGCGAAACTCGATGACAGAAATTTCTGCCAGGGTCTCGAAACGGAATTTATTGAAAGATGATGATGACAAGGTTTTGCGTAAAATCTGTACGCAAGAGTTTTTGCCAAGCCAACAAGAACCTGATTGACTGCCAAGTTCTTCAAGCTCGGTGATTCGCTTTCAGAATGGCACTCATTGACGGAACCGTTTGGTTCGGTTGGTTCGGGTGAATGCGTAAATCAACAAGCGAACAAAACGTCCCAACTTTAGCAAGGATGCAGCTAAAAGTGTGTGATCGGTTCTTGTAAAACAGCGTTTTTCTTCGATGTTTTTACAGGGTCTAGTTCATTTGGGGGGATGCGGTTGAGCCTGTAAATAAGCTGTCGTGATAAGGTCAGACAGTCAATCGGAGTGCTTTCGCTGTAGTCCAGTCTGCTCGCGTTGGATTCCATTCTGACGTCGATCGGCAAGTCATCATGCGCAAGCAAAACGGACCGAGCCTTCATTGAGCCAGATTGCTCAACAAAGGCCCGGTCCGTGTTGCGCGAACCAACCCAAATTGAAAGACCGCAGGGACCTCGTCCCACCTGTGGAAACGAGGTCATACGGTTTTGACGCTAGGACAGCAGCCCATCGGAATCTTCGTCACCTAAGATCGCTGACAACGCGGCGTCGACGTCATCATCATTGGTTGTGCCGGCCTGGTCGCCGGAAACAAGCCAGTCGACGCTTGCCTGATTGCTTGCCGCGGAGATTTCCATCCCGGTGGCCAGAACCAAGTCGCGTGACTCGTCACCATTGATCGGTTCGGGCGTAATTTCGAGATTTCGCGAAGGCAGATTCATGCTGCCACTGGAAACGAATCCCGTAGTGACGGCCGATGCGGCTGGACCCATCATTTCGCCCTCACCAGCAGGTGAGTTAACGCGAAGCCGATTGATCACGAACAATGCATCGGCGGCCGTAACGGTGCCGTCGCCATTTGGATCAAGGAAATCTGGTGGTGGGGCACCGATGTCGCTTACAGAGACGTCTCCGCCCCGACGATCAATGAAGTTCAGTACTCGTAGTGCGTCGATCGGTGTGACATTGCCATCACCCGTGACGTCAGCTTCCAATCCGAAGGCTGGGTTTTGGTAACGCGAGCGAATCACGTTCAGCGTGACGGTGGCGAAGTTATCACTAGTTAGGCCCGTCGAATCGATCAACTCATACGTGAAGGAATCAACATCATCAACGCTACCATCGGTGTTGGTGTAGATGAACGTGCCATTCGGATTCGCCGTCAGTGTACCCAGCGTAGGCTGTGTCAGGACATTGACCGTGAACGTGTCGCCGTCTGCATCACTGTCATTATTCAACAAACCATCGAGTGGGTTCAGGACTTGCAGTGATGATCCGATCGGAACATCGTACTCGTCGTCTTCGGCAACCGGTGCGTCCGGATCGGCCGAGATCGTCAGCGTGAAGGCGTTGGTAACTGGCGGGAATAGTCCGTCAGTGGCAGCAACTTCCATGATCACAGTGCCGAACTGGTTCGGCTTCAAAATGATCTGCATTTGGTCGTTGTTGAACTCCACTCTTTCGATCAGTGGGTGAGCTGCAATCTCTGCTGCGGTTGGATTGATGATATCACCCAATCGCGTCAGTGAGTATTCCAGTGCCTCGCCATCAGGATCGAAGAAAATGCCGGTCAAGTCCGCAGTGACCAGTTGATCCTCCGTCCCGTTGAGCGGATTGAGTGTTCCGATCACGGTTGGTGGATCAGGTGTGTTGTTTACCTCGACTGGGATCTTAATCTCAGGAGAGGCATCGCCATTGCTGTCGGTTGCAACAACAGTCAACTCCGTTGTACCGAATCCGAACGATGGGTAGGTCAGGGTCAGCATCTCTGCATCCCTGGTCACCGCCACGACATCGGAGTTACCGGTGAACACGGTGAACGTCATGGCGTCGTCTTCTGGGTCGACAAACCAAGTGTTCAGGTTGTAGTTCACGACCTCAGCGTCAGGTTTTGCCTCATCACGCACAATTGACGTCTCGGTGATGTCACCGTTGATGCCGATGAATTGTGGAGCATTGTTGACTCCATTGATCGTGATGGTGACCATTCCCTCGGAGACAGCACCCTCATTATCTTCGACAAGATAGATGAAGGAGTCGTTGCCGCTAAAGAGAGGTGGTGGGGTGTAGGTCAGGACGTTGCCGTCGATCGTTACATTCCCGCCCTGTAGTGTGGCTTTCGGGAATTGTGGCGTGGAAAGTTCGATGGTCTGGCCGGCAGCAACCTCGTCTGGCGGGCCGGGCAGATCATTATCCAAGATTCCGATGCTGTCGACATCGGCGGGATCACCGTTGACGAGGATCTCAAGTGGTGTGTCTTCAAATCCGATGTAGGAATCGTTGCCGGTGATTGGAGCATCGTTGTCCGCGGTGAACGTAATCGATACGGTTCCCAGTTGATCCGGGCTTAACAGGTCAACCGTCTGGCTGTCGGGGTTGTCCCGTGTCAGGTCAGCCACGACATAAGTGAACATGTCAGCACCACGGGCGCCGTTTTCGTTAAGCGGTGGCGTGTAGACGATGGTTTCATCATTCGCACCGATGGTCAGGGTGCCACCAAGCTTGGTTTGGAAGTCTTGATTTCCGAACCCGGCAGCCTGGATGAACATCCTCTGGTCCAGTTCGTCGATCGGCCCTGGAACAAAGTTGTCGCCAATCAGTTCAGCGACATCGAAGGTTTGTTGCACATCCTCAACGATCTCACGATTGATGATAACGGGCGGGTCGACCGCTTCGGGGCGATCGTTCACTGGAGTGACGTTAATGGTGACCGAAATCGGCCGTGAATTCAACAAGTTTCCATCGGTCACGCGGACTGAGAAATCGGTGAGCCCATTGAAGTCTTTCTCGGGTTCAAAGATGAAAGTGCCGTTCGCAAAGACTTGCAGTGTGCCAGCCGCTTCATCACCTGACATCAATGTCTGAGTTCGGACGTCATCGGGGAAGATCGTTACGGTGTCACCATCTGGATCCGAGACGTTGGCAAGTAGTCCATCGTCTTGGCTGTTGCCTGGTGTCAAATTCCCGTCGAAGTCAGTCGCACTTAGGTCGAAGTCTTCGTTCACGGTGTAAGTGAGGTTCGGCTGCTCGATTTGCGGTGGCAAACCGGGACGCAGCGTCAAAGCGTAATCTTCGACTTCACCACTCAGTGCGAGGCCGGTTGGCCCCAGTCCGCCTTCGCGTGAAATCCGGAAACGAGCGTACGTTTGAACCGGTTCCAGTGGGACTGGCGTCGTCGGTGGGATCACGATGCAGAACTCACGTGAGCTGGCACCTCCGGTCGCCGCGAAGATGTTCGATGCGATTCCGGTCAGGTCGGTCGGGCAGATTTCGCTGCGCAAGTCGTCGAAGGTGTCGTTGTTTGGCATCGGGATGATTTGCTCACCCGGATCATCCCAGTCACCGTCGGCGTTGAAGTCGATCCAAGCTTCCAGGATGCCAGACCCGCTGACGCTGACCTCAATTGGGGTCGACACCCCGTGGTTGAGGACACCGGTCGGATTTGAATCGCTGGTGAATGTCACTCCATCCTCGTCATCGGCATTGATCAACACCTTGTTTCCGTCGATCGACACACTAGCCGGTGTGAGTGGGCTCTCTGCAATCGCCCGCCCGATCGCCTCGGCGACGGACTCTGGTGAGGTCGGATCGGTTGGCCGAATGGCGAAGTGATTTTCGTCAAAGCGGAAATTGGAATCGAATTCGAGCGTTGCTTGCGAGGTGCCGGTTTTGATCACGATCAGATCCCCGTCACTCAGCAACGGATCGCCGACAGGACCAACTTCGATTTGGGCGGCCAGGTCGGCAACCGTTTCAAAGATCTCGTCGTCTCGCACAATTTGGATCGGCACATTCTCAACGAGGCTGGTTGTGAACAGCGTGCCGGTGCTGGAAATCTCGATGACGCGATCATCGCCATTGGCTTCCTCGCCTGGAATACCATCGGCATCTGCGTCGATAAAGAATCCAAGTGCCAAACCGTCGCTGACCACGTGTCGTGGGCCGTTGCTGCGGTTGGTGGTTGGATAACGACCATTCACTTCATCGCGTGGGTCTGGGGCATCCCCGAAGTCCAGGCCAACGGTTGGCATCAGAATGGTGAACTGCGTGCTCAGATCTGGTCGGTTCGCTTCCAGAACATTGCCGGCCAAGTCAGTGATTGCTGGCAGAGCAAAGTTCTCGACCAAACCGCTGAAGTTCACACCGTTGGTGACGAAGAATGTCGCACCGCCACGATCTTCTGCAAACAGCGTGGTGGCTGGGAATTCGCCAGGCTGGTTGACGGAATTGATCGATTGAATCAAGGCTTGCTTGACTTCCTCTGGGCCGAAGTCAGCGGAGATGCGAATCGGTGATGCACCACCGGGAACCCCTGTCACGCTCAACGTCGGAGCGAGAGCAACATTGATCTCGGTGCCCGGTTGGTCATTCAAGGAAACAATGCCAGTGGGATCACCATTATCGTCTGTTTCGGCGACCGCAGTGAGTTGTAGGCCTCCGAGGTTGTTGTTGATGGTTGCCGCCAGGGCGACAGCAACATCACCAATCGAACTGTTGGATTCGAATGGCACCGCGATGTTGTTGGGTTGAACACCGCCACCACCGATCGCAGCTTCAAACTCATAACTGACGCTCGTCGTACCTTGGCGAATCGTCATGACCTCACCGTCGCCGACGATCCCACGCTGCAAGGTCGCCGATGGCAAGCCAGTGAGGAAGATGAATGGGTTGTTCGGGTTTCGAATTCCATTCAAGTCAATGCGGTTTTCGGAGACTTGGCCGAGCGAAATTTCGCCCAAGCTTCCAGTGACCTGAGCCGTGACACCAGTGTTGGCGGCATTGATCGCCGTCACCAAATTCGCAGCGACCACGTCGGCTGTGCTGAACGTGTCGTAAGGAACAATGTTGAACCCGTTGCCCGAGGTCAGGGTGCCGTTTTCGTTGAACTCAAAGACGACTTGGTCACCATTGTCATCGGTGATCGCAATCACGCTGCCGTCGTCGATGGTGCCGCCGCCAACGGGTGACAATGTCAACAACAGCGGTCCAAAGATTTCGATCGTGGAAGCCGCAGTGACCGATGGCGATCCGGTGACTTCGAGTGACCCGGCGGTGACATTCAGACCCAAGCCTTCTTCGCCACCGATGGAAAGAATACCGCCGTCGATGACCTGTAGATCATTGGGGTCAAGTCCGGCGATGACGCCGGCGGCTTGGATGGCATTGCCAATTCGCCCCGCCAGTTCATCTGCCGTTGTTGAACGGTTGATGTCAATGGCTGTGTTTGGCACCGTGACGCCATCATCAAACGGTCCATCAGGACCTGGTTCGTCGGTGCGATTGATTTCAAGCGTGATCGCTGCAGAGCCATCGTTTGGTTTGACAACGACGAGATCACCGTCAGCTGCTGGTCGGCTCAAACCAACCAAGGCCATTTGGCCGCCGTTGACGCGTGCTTCGCCATCAAGTGGCAGGTTCAGGTAGACCGCTTGTCCACCACCTTCGACCATCGGATTCAAGCCGATGCCAGCGTTGCGAACTGTGTCGGCGATCACTTGGGCGGTTTCGATGCCGGTAAGAACACCTGGAATCGGCACGGCAATGCTGGTGTTGTTGTTCAAGCCGTTGCCCGTGTCAAATTCGAACGTTGCACTGGCCACACCGTTGTCGATGACGAATGAATCGCCGTCACGAATGCCACCAGGACCGGTGCCCTCGGCTGGGATCTGGAACGCCAAGGTGCGTGGTTTCTGGACCAATCCGCTGAGGTTGGAATCGAGGACCGTGCCTGACTCGGCACCAACAACGACCTCTGGGGTGATTCGTCCGCCCGGTGTGGATTGGATCTTCAAGACGCGAACACTGGCATCAAGATTTCCAGCGTCAATTTGGGATTGAATCGCGTCGCCCAAGTTTTGAGCGATCTGATCCAAGAAGACGCGTAGATCTGCTTCAACCGTTGGGGTTTGTTCAGACGGCAAATCGACTTTGACGGTGTTGTTCAACTTGATTCCGTCGTTGTCAAACTCGAACAGGACAAGGGGGTTTTGGCCATCGTCGATCTTGAAGATGTTTCCGTCCCGCAGGCCACCGGCATTGGTGCCAACACGAGGGATCACCATTGAGATCGGTTCGGGGGCGAGTATCGAGTAGCCGATTTCGAACTCAAACACCAACGTGCTGCCGGCATTATCGGTGATCTCAATTTGGTCACCATCGGTGACCAGGCTTGGGTCGGGGGCGACCATCACCGTGCGGTCTCGGTTGTTCAAGGCGATTCGGTAGGAGCGATCGTCTTTCCAAATCCCTGCCAGCGGAGTCAGCGTGATGATGTTTTTGGTGGTGTCGTAATTGAAGGTGTAATCGATTGATTCAGTCAGTAATCGGCCATCTTCAAAGATCGTTAAGTTGGCACCGGTGTGGCGAAGCCCTTCGATCATTGGCACCTCGACGGTGCGGTCATCGACTCCGAAACCGGCAAACGGATCGGACTCGTCTCCCGTATCACGCAGCTGAATTCGGAATTCTTCGTACGTTCCACCGCTGAGGTTAATGAACCCAGTTGCTGGGTCGACATCGATCCCTTCGGCATCATTGTCACGAGGAACCTCGGTCGTTGCGAAAGGACCAACAAAGTCAGCCAATTCATTGGATCCACGATCCTTAAAGACTGAGAATCCGAGTGCACCAGGTGTCACGAAGTTAGGATTGTCCTGTCTCAGCACGCCGCGGACATCTCGATCGGAGGCCAAGACGTTGCTGATCGGCAGTCCCACTGCATTCTTCACAACCTGCATCGAATCTCGCTCATCAACCGAGTTGATCGCACTGTCGATCAAGACCGATTTGTTGGGCAAGAAGTTGTTGCCAGCCGCGTTCACAAACAGCGGGTCCGTGTTGCCAAGCTTGAAGTTAAAGTCATCACTTTGGTCGGCGACATTGGTGGCTCCGATGACTTCATCGGTCGACAAGCTGGTTTCGATTAACCAGTGAGCATCGCTGCGGATTTCACTATTGCGTTCTTCATCATGTTGGAACGCGGTGCCTGTCAGGAAGACTTCTGGTTGCTTGACAAACTCGTTCCCGAACACCGAGACCCGCTTGCCGAACCCAAGAGGATTGGATTCTTCAACCAGCATGCTTTGATGCACGTTGGAAATTGCATTGTTCAGTACCGTTGGGCTGGCGCCGCTGGTGACCCAGATGCCGGCTTCGGCGATCAACTGGTCCGAGTTTTGTGCGAACTGCGGTTTGGCCGCGTCAGGACTCAGCGTCAATCCCGCTGCGCGAGCCTCGGGGCTTAGTTCGATCGAGGCGATGTTCTGGAACAACACATAAAGTTCGGTGTCGTAGAGTCCGGTGACATCGTTGATTAAGGTCTGGGAATTATTCAACGCCTGTTGGTTGAGCGTCGTGTTGTTTCCATCATCACCACCTAAAGCAAGTGCTCGGCCGCGGTGAATTGGTCCGGTGACGCCATCCAGCCCATTGTCCTCAACGCCATCGGTGCCGAGTTCGTAGTTTGGAATGGTGGGGAAGTCGCGTGCCTCAGCAACATTCTGAATGCCATTCACCGCATCCGCGATCGCTCGCATGATGTCGGGAACTTGGGATGCTGCTCCAATCGCCACGGGGATGTTGCCACCTCCTCCGCCAAACTGGAAGGTGATCTGATTCCCATTGGTTTGTGCACCGTTAAACGGCGAGCTCGGGTGATAGACCACATCGGGGATTTGGGTCACGGTGAACGTCGTGCCAAGCAGGTCGGCTCCGGTCGTTCCCGAGGTGTCGCGACCGCCATTGATGCTCATTACAACCTGGCGGGCGTGATAGGTTTCGATTCCGATGTCATAGGTGCCGACGCCGCCAATTCCGCCGACTCGTCCAGATAGATCATTGGGATCAAATTCATTTCCATCGCCGCTAACTGCGATAAAATAGGTTCCCGTGCCAGGGGCAGTGAAATCGACAAATGGGTCTTGCCCATTGTTGACATCGTTGACGGGGTTGTTCGCCGTCGAAGCTGGGTCCAAGTAACTTGGCGCGGTGCCGCTCGTGTTGACCGTTGAGGTGTTCCCATTGATCGAAGTCACGATTTGGGCCACACCGGATGCGTCAAACACACGGACGGAGGTGTCGGGACCATCCGCTGCGGTGTCAATGTCGACGATCAAACGATCACCAACCATCAACTCAACTTGGTAAAAGTCAACGTCGTTTTCGGGCGTGATGAATCCACCGGTACCGATGTCACCAATGGCTGCAGTCGCTCGGAATGGTCCGGTGTGAGCCCGGCCAACATGAGTGACGACAGCATCTTGAATCAAGTCGTTTGTTTCGTCCGTTGGGTCACCAGGGAATGCTGACTCGATCCCATCTGCACCATAAATCGTGTTGTTGGTGATTCGAGCGACCGGTTGAACTGCTTCCCCGACCGGCGCGAGGGAAATTCGCGGACGGAAGAATCCTCCTACCTTGGCATAGGCATCGGTGTAATAGATGTTGCTAACGCCGTCGAGATAGACAGCAGCAGTCGCGAAGGTGCTCGGGAAGTTGAATGGAGGCGCGAAGCGTTCCGTGAATTCATCCCGAGAGTTCAGCGAAGGACCGATGTAAGGAGTCACCAGTTCGGCCATGTCGTTGCTGACGAGGATACTGCCCTCGATCGACGTCCGAATGGCTTCCGCTAATTGCACACTGGTGTATGCAAACAGAGAACTACGATGGCCGTAGTAAATCGGTACGTGGCCGTCGGTGAATCCGTCACCACCTACGACACCGCTACCGCCAATCGCAGTTGCTGCACCACCGATATCCTCGAATTCGAAGACGACACGGGTGCCACCGGCGTCGATTGCCATGGCCAAACCGTCGCTGAGCGGCGGGTGGACCAGTGGATCAGGCGCGAGCGTACCATCAAAATCATCCAGAACGAAAGCTCGAGTTTCGCCTGAAACCTTGATGCCGGCCAATCCCGCTTGGTCGACGGTGTTGTTGCGAATCACCACACCGGGAGCCAATCCACCAATCACCTCTTCGTTCAAGGTGGGCAAGTTGCGTACCGCACCGGGGTAAACGTTGCCAACCGGTGGTAGTTGCAGCAGCGGGTGGGGAACATCGACAGGACCCTGTTCCCACGGAACTAAGTTTGGCCAGTTGCGAGGATCTTCACGTAGGTCCTCCGAGTCAACATCGCGATCACCCGGATCGCTCCAGATACCAATCGCATTGACGTCGCTAATCACGTTGTTTTCGATGACCACTTGCGACTGGATTCGTCGGTAGTTCGAATCACCACTGCCGTTGTGGAGGATCGCCGACAGCAACACATCGCCCTCAGGGCTGAGGTTGGCGTTCAGATTTCCAGCCGGTGCTGCCGCGGGGGAAGCAACTGCGTTGAAGCTGCCGTTGACTGCGCCAAACAGGTTCAAACGATTGTCGGTCATGTTGCCGGTATCGATACCCGATGCCGAAGCGGCTTCGATATCGAGTTGCGGTGCGATGTTGATGATCGCTCGCATTTTTTCAGCAATCACGATTGATGAATCGTTGGGGTCGAACGAAACAGGGATGTTTTCGAAATTGCTTTGATTGTCGTTGTCGAACTCGAATCTCTGCGTGGTGGCTCCATCACTAATCGTGAATGTATCACCGTCAGTGATTTGGTTTCCACTTGGGGCGACGATTGTTACCTGCTGAGCATGCCGATCGTTGGTGTCGAAATCGCGGTCCAGTTGTTGCTCGGACGGCAATTCACCTCCACCAATCGGTGTTGCAAAGTCGGTAGAGGTGCGGATTTCCAGTTGATACTCGCCCGCATTGCCTTCTTCGGTCCGCAAGAAATGATCGTGATCGCCACGTGCGTAAAAGACAGTTTCACCACGTTCGGCAAAGCCGACGATGAAGTCATCCAAGGATAGTCCACTACCCCCTACGCCAAACAGCAGCGAATCATATCGGATGGTGATTACAACTCCTGTGTCACCCGCGAATTGATTCAGTTCCACGATGGCTTGTCGCCACTGCGGATCAAGCGGATTGTTGATCAGCGGGGTGAATTCCTCACCGTCTGGGTTTTCGTTACTTGTGACTTGGACGGTCACTTCGTCTTCCGCCGGATTCCCGTCTAAGTCAACTCCAACTGCTCCGTCCAGCAGATAGTTGAAGTAGAAACGCGGTTGGTCGTCTGGGGAGTAGCCACCGAGGTTGATGCTGGCCGTCTGTATCTCGCCGGTCCTATTTGGTGCCCGAGCAAAGAACAGGCTGTCGTTGGTCGGATCACCAGGCGCAACTGCCGGAGGCGTCAGGCCGGTCATGGAAACGTGAAGTCGGTATTGCCCCGAAGGTGCCGCCGCACCGTCGATCGTCGCTACGAGTGGCAGTGGAGCATCATCGGTGACGGTGACCGTGTTGCCCTCTGGCATCACGGCAATGGCGTAGGTGCCTGGGACGAGTACTACGTCGAGGAAGGGATCTTCCGAGGTTGGTGGCAAAACGTCTGGTGAACTGCCAACCCGACCGTCCCTCGCGTCTGATGCCGTGTTTTCGAAAAGCGGCACCGGTGAGAGTGGATCTCGGCGGATGAGGTCAACGATCGCCAACTCGAGGTTGACGTTGGTAGGGTCAGGGAGAAAGAAGGGATGAATGCCGCGATCGATGTCGACAATGACCCGCTGAGGTGTGTCGTTCCCATCATTCGGAACTTCCAGGACATACATGTCACCGATATCACCGGTGGTGTCCCCATCAATGGTGATGTGGGGAATCGAAGTTGAAGTGTTCTCCGCAATTTCCTCGCCAAGTAACGGATTGAAACCAAAGGCTCCACCAATTTCTGAATTGTCGGCGATTGACCAATCAAAAATCGCAGGATCGAGTGGCAAGGCCGTCGATTCAAATGGGTTGAGGCTGGCAACATTTCCAATGTCCGGCGGCAGTGGTGGATCTTCTCCACCCTCGGCTAGGAACGTTTCAGCAGGTTGCTCTGTTTCGGTCGAGAAATCAAACGCTGCTGGCAATCCGTGACCGGGGTCAAAGATCGAATCTTGCTGAACGTTGAAGTCACCGAAGCCATTCGGGAACAAGTTTGCGAATCGCGGGCCGCTAGCTGTACTCGGAGCCGCCCCGTCGATGCGTTCTTCAAACAGGCGTTGGACCGAATTGATTGGCTCGCGTCGCACGAGCGGATTGGCGATCAGTTCGAACGGAATGCTTCCCGCTTCACTGACGCCGACGTAGTAAGTTCCCTCTGGTAAGGAAGCGGGGCCGACGAATGCATCGCCTCCGCCGACGGAACCATTGCTGAGTAGTTCCAAGGAAGAATCGGCACCGAAGGGGCTGGTGCGATCTTCCGCAATGTTCGAGTCTTGACCGAACAGAACTAAGCGTGGCGATTCCAATCCGAACGGTCCGTCCGGATCGTAAAAGATACTCAAGTTCGTGTCGGGTCGGCTGCCGTCGGCGTAGTCGATGTCGAAAGTGGTCGACTGATACAGTTCGGCATCTTGACCAAACTCGAGGTCGACCTGGTAGAAGTCAATGTCCTGAGCAAGTTCGAGTCGGCCGCCAACGCTGATCACGTTGTTCTTGTTACCGACAAGGTTTCCGATGTTTTGGGGACGCTGTCCCGGTACAAGTTCGTCACGCAAAAAGCGGCCGGTCGGCGACAGCACCGAAAACGTCCGTGTCGAAGTCACGACTCGGTCGTTGAGCGGAACTTCCGCCAATGGGGTAATCCCGTTGAGAGTTGGCGGATCGGCAACCCCTTCGTTCTCTTGGGCGTCACCGAGGAGGGGTGACTCCCCTGGCAAGCCACGGACGTGAATTCCGTTATTGGCGTAGCGAATATCGGTGAATCGAACCACGCTGCCGGGGAACTCTTGATCTTCTGTCAAGCGAAGTTGGAAACGATAGGCACCGCCGGTCAAACCACCCGTGACGTCATCCGGATTCACCGATGCACTACGGACGCGGAAGAAGTAGACGCTGCGACTGTCGATGTTGCTCTGCGAGCCTGGCAGGGTGAAACGCAGACCGGCGTCTCGTGGGTTGGTCGAGTTGAAATCTTTATACATGCCGTTGGCGTCGAATTCAGTGAATTCATCCGCTTTGCTCTTCAGCGTGCCGACGTTGCTTGCCTCGGGGGCCAGGCTCAGTAGATCTTCGGTCCCTGCGACTTCGGCAAAGCTGTTGTCGCTACGACCGAGTAGATTGCCGCTGACGTCTAGCAGTTCAATCACGGTGTCGAGTTGGAAGGAGGTCTTGTCGATGTCGACCCAGACCTCGGTTCCTGGCGAGCCGATAAAGCTGTAGACGTCCACGTCGGTGGGACCGCTCAGGTAACCGCCAACTTCGAATCCGAGGCGACGAGTATCGTCTCCCTCATCCAGCGACTTAGCCAAGTCGCCGAGCAGTTGGGCGTTCTCGGTAGTACTGTTGAATCCAGGAGCCACTGCGGTGGAGAGTTCCCGCTCCAACGTCATGTCGACGTTGCGATCGTTACTCCATTGATCCAACAGAATACTTCGCCAGTCGTTCGTCTCTGGACGTGAACCATTGGCGTCCCCGTTGGTATCGGTGAACTGAGTCCCATTGGGAGATAGACCTGCACCGACCGTATCGTCTTTCAGGCTGGTCATCACCACGGGAGCCCCGGGTAGACCAAGGATATGGATGGTGCCACCAATTCGGTCAGCGATCGTGCCGGGTGTTCCCGTTGCGGTGAGTCCGGTTCCGTAGGAAGGACTGTTCGCGGTACCACCAGCGGTGCCGACGTGTACCTGTTCTTGCAATCGGCCACCGAAGAATTTGACGACCAAGCTTTCTTCAGGTCGACTCTTTAGCAGCAGTCCACCGGAGCTATGGAAGTTACCGACTTCTAGGGTGTCGGTAATGACATGCACGATGTCTGTATCGTCCAATACCGTTTCGGTGGTAATGACACCGCCGCGAATGTCCAAGCCGCTGAGCTGTTGTTCGCGGGGGTCAAACGAGGCCACATTTTGGTAGCGGTTGTTGCGGATCAGCGGGCCTTGGTTGTCATCAAGCCCGCTCAGACGATCGCTCGCACCGGTTTGGCGGCCGGTGTCTTGCACGTAGTCGGCAATCAACGAATCGTGATCGATCGTGATGATTGCTCCACGATTGTCGATAAATCTGTTGCCGGCGATCACTGGCTGTGCGCCTCGAACGAAAATCGTCGACGGCGTGATTCCCAGGCGTCCTTCGCGGCCGGTCTCGGCTGAGCCGTCCTGGCCATCGTCATTCGATTCGAAGCTGGTGTTGGTGACTCGCGCATTGGCTTGATGCAACTCAAGCGGAGCGAACCCCTTCGACTCCGCGCCGATCAGGCTGATTCCACCCGAGAAGGCAAAGATCGCGTTGTCGATGCTGATGTTTGAGCCAGGTGATCCGTAGATGCCCGACCAGTTTCCTTGGGATGGCTCCGCTGGCGCCGTCACCAGATTGTTGTCATTATTGGTGTCGAATGTACCGCCGGCTCCATAGCGATCGTCCAATGAACTGGTCAGGACAACCGGGTTGCGTTGGGTACCCTCGGCCAGCAATTGTGCGCCGTGACCGAGTTCGATTCGTGATCCTTGCAGCTTGACCACGATATTTGGATCGAAGACGAGCGACCCGTTCAATCGTCCTCGCGCACCGAGTGCGTTGACGTCTAATACGCCACCGAGTTCGGTGCCGTCGTCGATCACGCTTAGGGTCGAGGCATCCATTTCACGGACCAACTTAAATTCGAGTTGTCCGAGGGCCGTGGTGTCGGCGCGATACAGCCGTCGAGCGACATAATCCGATTGGCTGACTGCGGGCAGTCCGATCAGCTGAACCGAACTATTATTTCCCGCAACGGTGATGTTGAAGGCGTCCGCGGCAGTCGTGCTGAGCGATTCAAAACCATCGCTATCCAAGAAGGTCATGCGGTACTGATAATTACCGGCAGCTAACCCACCGCCCGGCAAAGATCGACCGGTGACCGCCTGAAGTGTCGGTGAGAATCCGTCGCTAATCGAGCCTCCGGGGTTACCCGCGACCAAGACATTTTCGGCGATCGCGTGAACGATGCTGGTATCGTCAAAGCGAACCGTCGTCGTGACTGCCTTCGCTGGGCTGACGGGAGTCGTCGATGACCGGATGAACAAAGCATTGATACTGTTGTCAACCAGCACATTTCGATGAATGTTTGGTCCGACCCTCGAGTAGTCGGCCGTGAACGAACCGTTGACCTGATAGATCGGCGATTGAAAGCTAGTTTCTTCAAAGCTGTTCGGGGCCGCACTAATTGCTGCGTCAGCACTGAAGGCGATATTGTTGAACGTGATGTTCGGACGCAGGTTGATGATCTGGATCGGGTTGACCGTCTGCTGGACCGAATCAATCAGCAAGTTACCGGTACCGCCGTAGCGTATTTCGGCATGATTGATGTGCTGCATGAAGATGCCTTCATCTTCCAAGTCACGCCGGCCTTCCGCTTGGTCGACATCACGACGGAAGACCAGTCCACCCCAGTTTCCGGGTGATGCTGGTGGGTTAATACCCGCCGCCAACGCGTCGACATCTCGGTCTCGACTGCTGGTGAAAATCACGCTGCCGTCGCTGTACCCCGTATTGGCTGACTCATTGGCGTCACCGATGACCGTTGTTTGGACGGGTTGTCCATTGAGTGAGAGTTCGACCAGTCGTGGCGTACCGAGAATCTGTAACGCACCATTGCTGCGGTCCAACTGAACGCTACTGCTGCCGACGCCAATCCGCGAGTTTCGCAGCTTGAATGCGGCTCCAGCATCGATCATGGTCGTCACGCCCTTGGGGACTTCCATGGTTCGCCCATCGACCAACGATTGGCCACCGGTGTCGGCGACACCGATTTGATAAGCGAAATTATCCGCGGTGGTGGTCAGGTCGCCATCCGCACCACCATTGCCGACGATCCGAACGATGTCGCCTTCGCGAGCAGCACCGAATGCATTGGCGACTGTCGGGTTGGAAATATTGTCAAATGGTCGGCCCATGCTGCCGTCCGCCTGCGGACCAGCGGACTTATCGACGAAGATGTTACGACCGAGGAGCTCACCACCACGGAATGACGACGATACCGAAACGGAACGTTCCAGTTGACCGTTCAGCCCGCTGTTGGTCTTGCCGAAGATCACGCTGGACCCGACTGCTTGGGCATCAACACCAGCGTTTTCACCGTTGATTGCATCCCGCAATTTTCCGGCCATGTCAGCAGCGGAATCGGGGTTTTGGCCGGGGAGTCCGGCGTTGTAAAAGACGGCTGTGTTGCCAGGCCGTGCATTTCCTTGGGTTTGTCCCAATGCAGCCAGTGGCACGAATTCATACTTTCGTACCATCCCGCCGCCACCGGTTACCGAGACCGTTTGACCTGGCGTAACGGCTGCTCCATTATCGGTGAATTCAAGCCGTCGATTGAGCGCTCGTGTTTGGAACCAGAAATGCTTGACGCCACCTGGGACGCCGTCTCCATCACCATCCACCGGTGTCCCGGGGACATCGGTGCGTGGATTGTCGACGTCACGAATTACATCGCCCTTGTCGACCTGTGGCTCGAACTTCAAGTGCAGTTCGTAGTCGCCTTGGGTGCGTCCACCGTACCCACTCTCAGCGATGGTGGGGTCGTAGCGGTCGTTGCCACTCGCGGCCACGCCGATGTAATAAGTTCCTGCACCGAGTTGGGTGATGATCCGCGAATCTTCGCTGAAGTAATCATCATTGCGTGACAGTTGCACGATGCCGCCGCCACTCAAACGCAACGGACTGAAGCTTAAATTGGCAATGCCGATGTCTTCACTGACCGAGCCTTTGACCAAGGTGGCGTGGATGATGGAGCTGGCAAACGGATCGTTGTTAATCGCGTCGATCACGGCTCCGACTTCGACAACGCCAGCCCGCGGGAGATCGATTAACAGTCCGTTGGCAATCAGATTGCCGGCGATGTCGCGTGGTTGGTCGACACGCACGGTTCGGTCGCCGCCGGCACGATCGGTTTCAATGAAATCGATTCGCGAATTGTTCCCCAGTCGGCCTTCGAGCATTGAATCGAGACGTACCGATAGCGTCGTTCCGACGCCAAAGTCGGTCACTGCGGAGGCACGCTGTTCTTGGAAGAGCGTGAGGGTCGTATCGAGCAGGCTCGAGTCGGGTAGTCGTTCGGCGAACGTTTCCGCTGTCAACGTGCCAACCCGATTGGGGTCATTCAGGTCGACGTCGAACCTGTATAAATCAACATCGATCGACTCGGATCGGTGCAGGTAGTTTCCATGCAGGGTGTCGAAGTTGCCCGGGAACGATGGTTCCAGGTCACGAAGATTCGCTTGCGCTGGCAGGATGTTTAAGAAATCGAGTTCCGGCGGCAACGGATCGTTATGGTTGATCGTGTCGTTTAGGAACAGGGGATCCAAACGCATCAAGGTTTGAATCGGCAAATCGGGGGCGGTTTCCAGACCCAGGACCAGGCCGATTCCGGCCATCGCTTTGCGGAGGAAATCCTCACCGTAATCGAGGCCGTAATTGACCTGATTACTGAAGACGATCGCCGATTCCTGGAAGGTTGGGTCGATTCGCAGACGGGCATCCAGTTCGGTTTGCGAAACCGGTTCGATGCCGGTGGTCG
>JAQWPZ010000011.1 GCA_029245125.1 Rubripirellula sp. | reverse complement strand
AACCATCGTCCAGGCCGCGTGGCGATCGGCCGGTAGCGATTCGTCGCGTGGGGATTCTCCGACTGCCAACAAGGCTTTGGCCGCTTCACCATCCGCAGCGTATTCAACGAGGGCGGTATCCAAGATTCGAGCAAAGACATTGACCTCGGATGGTTCAGGCCGCCGCGCGGTTACCAATCTGAACCCGTACGCAATTCGCTGATCACGGTCGGCTCCACCCTTGGTCAGCATGCGTGCTGCAAAATGTCTCGCCGCCTCAACAAATTGCGTGTCGTTCAGGGTGACCAACGCCTGCAACGGCGTATTGGTTCGGTCTCGCTGGATCGCACACTTTTCTCGCGTCGGTGCATCAAAAATCTGCATGGCTGGCGGTGGTGCCGACCGTTTCCAGTAGGTGTAAAGGCTACGGCGGTACAGTTTTTCGCCGTGATCTTGTACGAACTTTGGATTCCCGCCCAATCCAACCTCGGCCCACAATCCGGGCGGTTGGTAAGGCTTCACACCGGGGCCGCCGAATCGATCAACTAACAGCCCGCTGACCTCGAGTGCCATGTCTCGGATGAATTCTCCCTGCAAGCGGAAACGTGGGCCTCGGGCAAGCGAGCGATTCTCAGGATCGGCCAAGTAGTCATCGGCTCCGGCGTGCGAAGTCTGCTGGTACGTTTGCGACATCACGATCTGCTTGATCAATCGTTTTACGTTCCAGCCATTGTCACGAAAATCGACGGCCAACCAGTCCAACAGTTCTGGGTGCGTGGGGAACTCACCCTGCGCGCCAAAATCACCGGGCGTCGAAACCAAACCGACCCCGAACAGCATTTGCCAATAACGGTTGACCGCGACCCGCGCCGTCAGTGGATGGTCGTCCTGGAACAACCACTTCGCGAGTCCCAGGCGGTTACGCGGTGTCCCGGCAGACATCGGTGGCAACACCGGCAAGGTCGCCGGATCGACTTTGACATCGGTGGGTGAGTCGTAGGCGCCTCGATTGAGCACGAAGGTTTCGCGTGGCTTTGCTTGGTCGCCCATCACCATCACTGTCGTCATCGGCTTTTTGAATTCCTGAATTTTGGCTTCAAGATCCACCACCTGTTGCTGCAGCGTCTGGTACTCATCGTGCTGCGTCGTCAAATAATATCGACGCAGCGAAGCACGCTGGACTTCGGTTCGCTCCCCCTCCGGAATGGACAACAACCCCATAATCGGCAATCCCTTTGCCAACTGTTGGACCTCGGACGCTTCCAATTGCCGTGGGAAAATATCAATCGAATCGACGACGCCTCGAAGTCGTGATCCGGGATGGCGACTACCAATCAGCAAGGTCTTGTCTGTTCGAATGGTATCGGTCAATCCGTTTTGCTCAATCTTCCAATCCCAAACCTCTCCATCCACATAGATCTTCACTCCGGCTGCTTTGGACGAACCGTCGTAGGTAGCAAAGACATGCTGCCATTGATCGGCCTTCAGCTTCTTTTTGGTGGTAACTTTGATGGCGTTGCCAGGCCACTCGTGAATGACGTGGACCGAGATTGGGCCATCACCAACAAACAAGTCAAATCCACGATAGGCATTGCCATCATCCATGCGGGCAATCAAAGCCCCTGTTCCTGCTTTCTTCTGTGGCTTTACCCAGCCGCCGTAGGAAAACGAGTCGGTCCGTTCAAAGTTTGCCACGTCGCCGACATCGATGAACTGGCTGCCATCGAATTTCAATCCGGTATCAAATCGTGTGGCAACCCAAGCTGACTTACCTTGAATCTTTGCAGACACCGCAGCAGAGCCAACATCGACAACTTGGTCGCCTTGCCCTGCGATCATCGGAAACGAAATCGCCCCAGGCTCGATCTTGGTCTGATTCAACTCGGACTCTGATTTCAACTGTTCCAGCCAAGCCTCCAGCTCTGGCCCGCAATCCGATTCAATGCGTTGCAATCGGTTTCGGATCTCGTCCAATTGCTTTTGTGCGATCGGCAACTCGCGCTGACTTGCCGGGTTGGGGATTTCTAAAACCGGCGTTGCATTGCCCTTGCGAGTCTGCATCCCTGCATCACTGCTGACATTAAAATACGCGTAGAAGCGATAATAGTCTTCTTGCGATATGGGGTCATATTTATGATCGTGGCACTGGGCACACTCCATTGTCAGACCCAACCAAACGGTGGAAGTCGTTTTCACGCGATCGACGGTGTATTCGACGCGGTACTCCTCGGGAAAGGCACCCCCCTCGTCCGTCGTCCCGTTATTTCGATTGAACCCGGCCAACACGCGTTGCTGTAACGTTGCATCCGGAATCAAGTCGCCTGCCAATTGGCAGATCGAAAATTCATCGAACGGCATATTGGCGTTGTACGCATCCACAACAGCATCGCGCCAAGCCCACATATCACGCGGTCCATCGGCGTGATAGACACTGGTGTCGCCATAACGGGCCGCGTCCAACCAGGCTAATGCCATTCGTTGACCGTAACGGGGTGAATCCAACAGTCGGTCGACCACTTTCTCAAAAGCATCTGCAGACGCATCACCGACGAATGCATCAACCTCTTCCAAGGTGGGTGGGGCACCAGTCAAATCATAGGTGACCCGTCGAATCAATTTTTCACGCTTCGACGGAACAGCGAGGTGCTTTCCGTCTGCCGCCAAACGACGAGAGATAAACGAGTCGATCGGCAGAATGCCCGTCCGCACCTGTTGCCGCGGCGATTCAGATTTCCCCACGTTTGTTTCTGCTGAATTCGTTTTCTCTGTCTGCGGCACCTTTGGTTTCACCGGCGAACGAAACGACCAATGCTCCGTCCAATTCGCTCCCGCTTCGACCCATTGAACAAGAAGTTCGCGCTCGGTGCTGGTGAGTGATTTAAGTGAGTCTGGCGGAGGCATCACAGTATCCGCATCGTCGGTGAGAATTCGAGCGATCAAATCACTCTTTTCGGAATCACCGGCGACGATCACTGCTGCCGCATCCGCCTCCAGGTCCAGTCGCAGATCAGCTTCACGGTGTTCGGCATCCGGCCCGTGACAGAAAAAGCACTTATCTGAAAGAATCGGTCGAATGTCTCGGTCGAAAGAGACCGAATCATCCGCCAAGACGTTCAGCGAAAGGCAGACAGCCAGCAAGAAACCAAGTGTAAGAAATCGCACAGTCGAACCAGCAGGCGGGGGGAAAGGGGCGAGCAAGGTTGCAACGGGAAAACCACCGAACCCGTTGCCCTAGTTTAGCAGGCCCTCGGCAAATGCACACACTCGGCGGTCATTCTGCCCCTGAAACACTGCCTCCACCAAATTCCTGGGCAATAAAAACGCCCGCTCACCGTACAATTCGCAACCGATCGATTCTCAGTCGTGTCGTCATCTCGGGCTCGACCAACCCGATGCCGACGTAGTGAATGCGGGAAAGATCAAGCGAACGTTCTCCCGACCCGGCCAGCAATGCTTCGCGTGCGATTCGAATTCTCTTGTAAGATCCCGGCTCAAGCGTCCACGTCCCCTGATAGGCATTCACAGCATCGCGGTCAACTTGATCGACTACTTTGATCACGAGCGTGACGCGACCACGGCTGGGAGATTCCAAACGCACATCGATTTCGAATGCCTCGGCCTGCGACCAATCGGATTCTAATTCGATCAACGAAATCCTTGGGAAGCTGGTTGGTTCGCAGATCAATTCCAAGGAATACAACCCCTCGGTCGCATCTGACGGTCTGCGCACACCTTGACTATCGTCAAACCAAAAACGTCCCATTTCAGCATCGGTTTCGAAGGATGCGAGCAGAGGGAAGTTGCGTTTAACATTCAACACATCCCGCAACACCATGGCCGGTGCATACCATGACAAAGCCAGCAAACATCCGGAAGCCAAGAAAAGCATCTGCGAGCAATACTTCTTTTCCGGTCGACGACGATGCCACCGCCATCCGATGTAGACAAGCACAGCGGCAGCGCAACCTAGGGCATTCGAGACCGCATCGTGCAAAGAAGGGCTGCGGCCCATGTAATTTTGGAGGATTTCCATCATCGCCCCGATCAACGAAATCACCAGCATCACGACGATCCCGCGCACAGTGAGTTTCGCGAAGCTTTCGCGCAAGGGACGTAATCGCTCGAGCGCGGTCATCGCAGCGAATGACAAACAGCCGAACAAAGGCGCGTGAACGAGATCGCCAGCTGCGGCCCAAGCCCGTCCCGAAAAGGGGAGAGGCACCAGCAGTACAAAAACCACACCCACGGCGATCACACCAGCCGTCCAAACTATCGAACGCATCGTCCAAAATACTCCTCTTCCCGGATCCCACCAGTCCAAGCTCCGAACACATCAGAAAGATCGGTCGTCGCTCGCTCGTACAATCACGCAATCACGAGTAGGCGGTTCCCGCCAACGCCAAGCAGGGCCAGGTCGTGAAATGAATCGACACCAACCGTGACTGGCGATCTACGCGGCGTTCTTATGCAGTCCATTCTTCGTCAAGCTGGTTGGGATGGTGACAAAAAAGACGGCCGACATTCCATTGCTTCTCACACAAGGCAGGCCTACCAATTTGAGACGCACTCGTTTGATGTCGATCGGTTCAATCATCAACCAGCATTGCCCCACCTCGCCAATGGCGGATGGGACAGAGGCAACTTCGTGAGCGCTTAGCGAGCCGGTGCAACGGCAGGCTTCAGGGAACTGATTTTGGCCGTGGGCGTCGCGTCTGCGTCCAAGTCGCCTAATGCATATTGGATTCCATCCAGCATGTGTCGCACGATGGCTGGGCTCTGAAAAGTTTCCTCGCGATGCCCAAAATTCGTATAAAAGACGCGTCCATCACCAGCGGTCCGAACCCAGGAAACGGGCACCTCTCGCGGTCCATCATTGATGCGACCGGAAACTGGTTCTTTGCTCATGTCCAAGCTGACTAAGACTCGCAGGTTTTCGGTTCCGGCGTACGACTCAGGTTTGTACTGATAGATTTCGTCTTGGTGCCAGAAACCGCTCCCGTCAAAAGCTGCATTCAAGACATGTTCGGCATCGTCCAATTTGAACGCCCAAGTTCCTCCCGACCCCCAAGGGTGTCCATTGAAAATCCCCCCCACCATCGAAAGAGCCTGGGGATGTCGACCGAAATTGTCACTGGCCGCATGGAAGCCAGCTAAGCCTTTGCCACCGGAAACAAAATCCAAAAACGCGTTCAACTGGGAAGCTTCTGGAAACTTCAAGTGCGTCGTGTTATTCAGCAGCACGAGATCGTATTTCGCCAAGTTTTCCTTCGTGAACACGTCATAGGTGTCGGCCAAGTCAACTTGGAAAGCGCCGGTTTTACGGCCCATTTCCTCCACCGCGACATTGCCGTGTGGAATGGAGGTGTGGATGAACCCTTCGCATCGATAAAAGACCAGAATCCGTCGATCTTTCCGTGGCTTTGCCGTCGATTCCTCAGGCACTGCAGCGGCAATCGCATCACGCTGCTGCTCAGTGACAGCTTTGAACCGCCCCGCTTTTTTTTGCTCCCAGGGATCTTGGGAACTCGCCAGAGATGAACTGATCAACACAATCATCAGAGCGGCAAGGAATGACTTCACGGAAAACTCGCTGGCAAGAGTAAAAACGAAAACGACCCGTGAATCATAACCGGCAAACCCTCTCAGCAACAGCTTTGGCCCGATTGTTGCATTACTCGCGTCTGTTCGTTTTCAGTGGCGCTAACGCGCTAAAATGTCACACCTGCACCGAAGGAGAAGGGCACCATGAGCACAGTCGATATCTACTCGCAACGAGTGAAAGACATCATGAGCCGAGACGTGGTCACAGTTCGCGCCGGCGACACCATTCACGAAGCACTCACGTTGATGGGAGAAAATCGCGTTTCGGCACTGCCCGTGGTTGATAACCAAGATCACTGTGTCGGAATCTTATCCACCTCCGACTTGGTCGATATGACCCGAGACATCGATGATGACATCTTGCATCTCGATCTCGTCGATCCTTCCAGCAAACGATTCTTACTCGATCGTTTGACGCACAGCCTCGGTAATGAATCGGTGCAATCCTTCATGAGCGAAATGGTCGCGACCGTTGGCTTGGAAACTTCGATTGGTAAAGCGACTCGTGAGATGCTTCGCAATCGAATCCACCATCTGCCAGTCGTTGATGAAAACGCAAAATTGATGGGGATCTTGTCGACGCTCGATATTTTGAGTGAAGTCGCAGACGCCGCGCCAGACCTTTAGTAGTGCGTCTGTTGCGTTGACTGTCAAGCAACGGTTGTTTCACGACAACCGTTGGATGCATCGCAATGCCTCGATGCCAACTGAACGCCCTCTGGCACCCAACACCATCTCTACGGGCGATACCGGCTCACTGCTTCAAGCGGCCTTCGGCGGACTTCACCACGCCTTTCATCGCTTCGGTAATTTCGGCAAAGAGCGTCGCCACACGCTCATTGTTGGCCGTCTCCGCATCCCGTTCCAGCAAACCTGCGATCTTCGCCAAACGCACGGCCCCTACCGATATAGACGCACCTTTCAGGGTATGTGCCGCTCGTCGCAAAAGCACGCGGTCCTCCCTTTCAATCCCTTTGCGGATCTCGCCAACTAACGTCTGAGTCTCACCCAGATAGACGGTCAACAATTCGACCAACAATTGATCATTGCCACCGACCGTCTTGGAGGCATGCTCCCAATCAATCGCGGATGCCTTTCGGTTCTGCTTATCTTTCTTGGCCTGCTTGTCTTTTCTTTTCTTAGGCTTTTCAGATTTTCGCTTGCTCGACGTAGAAGCTTCGCCCGATTTTGCCGAGGGTGGTGAATCATTCACCGCAGGCGATTCCTTTTGCCGCCGCACCCCGGGATGAGCTTGTATTTCAGGAGCCGCGTCGTTCTTCGTCGATGTGGACGCACCGGATTCAGGCGGAACAAATTGGTCAGTCGTTGGGCTGGTGTCACTCTCCCCGTCTCTGCCAACTGGGTTGCCAACTGGCTCGCCCACTGTGCGTAACGACCCACCCACTGTGCGTAGCGGATCACCGACAGCGGGCAACGGGCTCAAAGCGTCGTATCCAAGCCGAACTTCTTGGTCATTTGGACTGCTATCGCTTTCACTGCCAGCATCCTGGGCGATTGGATCGATCCCGAGAACGACCGCTAGCTTTTCATAGAGCGTTGCGACTCGAATCGGCTTGGCGACGTATTCATCCATGCCGGCCTGCAGGCACTTTTCTCGATCACCTTTCATTGCGCGGGCGGTCATCGCAACAATCGGCTGATGGATCCCTGACTTCGTTTCACTTTGCCGAATGCGTCTGGTCGCTTCGAACCCATCCATGATCGGCATCTGGACATCCATCAGCACCACATCAAAAGCTTGTTTTGCCAACATGTCGACCGCCTCTTGACCATTATTCGCCACGGCAATTTGATGATCATATTTTGCAAATAAGCCCAACGCCAAACGCTGATTGATGATGTTATCTTCGACCAGCAGAATACTGAGTGAGCCAAGGTCAATCCGGAGTTTTTCTTCGACTGCATCATCACTGACTTCGGGCGCCCCCACGCCCAAAGCTCGAATAATGGCATTGAACAACTCGGACTGCTTCACCGGTTTCATCAATCGCCCGGCAACCCGCAATTCGTCGATAATTCCTGAGTCACCTTCTCTTCCACCACTGGTCAGAATGATGACTTGCACATCGTCCAGATCAGGATCTTGCCGAACCTGTTCGACGAAATCGTACCCGCTCATTTCGGGCATATTCACGTCACTGATGATCAACCCGATCGGTTGCCCAGACTGCTGCGCGCGCTGCAATTCGCTGAGCGCCAACTCACCTGACTCCGCAAGGGTCGGAATCATTCCCCAGTTACTCAACATCTCGTTGAGGATAGTGCGATTGGTTTCGTTGTCATCAACGATCAGCACCCGTGTCCCGCCGACGACGACCACACCACGGGCGTCGTGGTCCTGAATGTCGGTCGGCGCGGCGGAAAAGCAAACTTGGAACGTGAACAAGCTGCCTTCGCCTTCAACGCTTGTCACGCTAAGGTCACCACCCATCAGCTTGACCAAACGACTGGTAATGGCCAAGCCTAAACCGGTGCCACCGTATTGTCGCGTAGTGGAGGTGTCGGCCTGCTCAAATTCGTGAAAGATGGTTTTGCATTTTTCAGCAGGAATCCCAATTCCTGTGTCTCGCACCTTCGCTTCCAAGATGACTTCATCGGTGTGGCTTGGACGGCGAGTGACTTCCACGACAACTTCGCCGTAATCGGTGAATTTAATGGAGTTCCCAACGAGGTTGACAATCACTTGTCGAAATCGCCCGGCGTCTCCTACGACGTATCGCGGAACATCACGATCGACACGAAACGCAATCTCAATCTCTTTGCCATGGGCTCTCATCCCGAGCGTCTTCATCGTATCGCCCAAGCTCTCGTGCAAATCAAATGCACGTTGCTCCATGTCAAGTTTGCCAGCCTCGATTTTCGAAAAATCAAGAATGTCGTTGATCACTCCCAGCAGTGCATCACCTGACTCCTGAACCATCGACAAAAAATTGCGTTGGGTGGGATCGAGTTTGGTATCGAGCACCAAACCAGTCATGCCAATGATTGCGTTCATCGGCGTCCGAATTTCGTGACTCATGTTCGCCAAGAAGTCACTTTTCGCGCGATTGGCTTTGTCGGCAATGACCTTCGCTTTCAAGATCTCCTCGTCCGCTTGTTTACGGGCAGTGATGTCGTGTCCAATTCCGACAACTCCGGCGACTTTGCCCTCGGCGTTGAAGAGCGGCACCTTCGTTGTCAGCAACCACAACGGTTCGCCCAATTCATTCTGGTGTGTTTCTTCACGATCAAGTAATGCTTGCCCCTGACGCATAACGATCTGATCGTCGGCAACGTAATTACAGGCCATTTCGGGCGGCGAAAAGTCGTAATCGGTTTTTCCGATCAGATCTTTCACGCCATCGATTTTCAGCAGTTTCAGCAAGGCAGCATTCGCAGTCAAAAATCGTCCGGCCCGATCTTTGACGTAGATCAGGTCAGGTACGTTGTCGATAATCGTTTTCAGCAGGTCGCGTTCGCGTGCCAAGCTTTGCTCCGCCGCTTTTTGCGAGCTTACGTCGCGTGAGATCCCGATCGTGCCGATGACGCGACCGGTTTGATCTTTGAGTGGCACCTTCGTCGTGCTGCACCACGTCTCTTTTCCATCGCCATAAGTTTCATATTCAATCTCAGCCAAAATCGGCTCGCCAGTTTCCATGATTCGCCGCTCGTCTTCTAACGCCTTGCGAGCATGCTCACTCGAGAAGAAATCGGCGTCAGACTTACCCAACGCTTCCCGCGGATCCGACACGCCAAATTTTTCGGCGCAACTGCGACTCAAGCGAAGGAATCGACTGTCGGCGTCTTTGAAGTAAACCGAGTCCGGTACGGTTTCGAGAAGTGTCGCCAGCAGGAACTTTTCAAACTCGACTTGGTGCTCGGCATCCTTCTGGTCGCTGACGTCCCAGAACATCGCCTGGATACCGACCACTTCACCGCGGGCATTGTGTACCGGCGATTTCCAAACCTCCACATGAATCTGACCGTCGCCTACCTGATGTCGTTCGACATCGTGATGCAGTTTCCCCGACTGCATGACATCGCGATCATCGGCCTGGTACTTCTTGGCTAAATCAGCCGGGAACAAATCAAAATCGGTTTTCCCGATCAGGTCGTCAATGGTTGTGCCAATCTGCTCGCACGCCCGTGAATTGGCATACTGGATGCGACCGCGATTATCCTTCCGCAATACGCTCAGTGGTAAACTTTCGACCAACGAGTGATAAACGGCTTCCGACTCTCGAAGCGCAATTTCAAGATTGCGACGGTCCGTAATGATTCGCGTCAAACCATAAACGACGGGCGGACGATCGTTCTCGTGTTGATAGTAGACCGTTTCGTGAACTCGATGATCTCGACGCTCAGAATCGACGACGCGATAGTCGTACTCTTGTGAACGAGTAGTTGGCAAGCCAGCCAGAAGCGACAGCACACGATCGCGGTCATCGCGATGGATCGAATCAATCCGTAAGCCTGACCGATCGATCATCTGGTCGGCTGAATAGCCGTAAAGATTTTTCGCGGCCGGATGAATCCATAACAGTTTCCCCGCAGCGGTAGCACGCCAAGGAATCTCTGAAATCAGATCGAGAAGAGGAAGCGGTGTCGATTCATCAGACCACTCCATGCCGCCCCCGGTTTCCGCATTCGCCATCGTGTTCCACACCAGCATTGGGAAAGAAACCGCTTTCACCAATAATAAACAGTCGCGAGCAATTCGGGCTGATCAAACAGAAAATAAAGCACGCGTTGAAGCAGCTGAGTGCTTTTGACGACACAAGCACTTTTGCCGTCACAACAGGACGCAAAACGGGGCCAAAACCCCCACCAGTGAGGCCGCTGCGTCTTGGTGCTCTCGTCTCGGCGACAGCCAGCGAAGCCTGCGTGACCGGCCTGAACAACAATCAACAGCCCGTTCATCAACCGCCCAACAATCGGATGCTGGCAACCCAGGGCCCCGTCGCTGGCAACCCTGGGACCCGTCGCAGGCAACCCTGTCCACCGTCGCTGGCAACCCTGGCACCACACGCCAACTACTC
>JAQWPZ010000009.1 GCA_029245125.1 Rubripirellula sp. | reverse complement strand
AGCGGACAATGAAGCGGTCGAGAAGAGTGAGCAATCCGAGAAATGGTCCGAAAAATGGGGCAGCCAAGTTCTATGAAAACGATCGAACGGCAGCCGGATTTACAGCTGTTCGAGCAATGGCGGGCGAGTTTTCGACCTACTGGCTGACGAATCCTCTTGTTGTATGAGACCAGCCAAACACTACGCAGTGACGATTCGTGTTTGCCTGGTGGAAAGAGCGTGTGCTTGTCTTCCGGCGAACACGATCAGTCACAGCTGCATGTGGGCGCTCTATCTCATAAGGTGTAAGCAATCCACTACTGGCGACACAGCTGACGCTGTGCTTTGCAGAAGCAAGGCGGTGGCGGCAGGAAGCAAAACAACAAGTTGGAAAGCTTTTTCGATGCCGAGTTGCAGAACCATCGGTTTTGTTTGCACGCTTGGTTGCCTTCCTGATCACGAAGAGGATTTACCTGATACTCCGAAGCGAGCGACGGGTGAGAGAGCTGACCGCATGGTGTGAAGCAAAGCATTCCAGCTTTTCAAGGGATTCAAATGATGCTTTGGACAACGCAGTGAAAGAAGTTGCGTTGTTGTCTGACGGGCGTGGTCACGTTGTTCTTAAGGTGATGACTGGTCAAGTAAACGGCATTGATGTGACCATTTACGACTATGCATTCACAAACGGGCAGTCGTGGTGCAAATTCCGAGCAACAAAATTAAACCGTGATCCAGCTTCAATTTGATGAGCTGCAGTTGCCAGAATTCACACTTGTGCGACAGGCGTTACTCCGCAACTTGGCCGGAGAGATCGGGCTGCAGGATCACAATTTCGATTCGCATCCATCGTTTTCAAGCAAGGCCTGTTGCGCAACGCTGATGAAGACAAAATCCGGGAATTGTTTACCGCTGAATTTCTGGAGTTCTATGAGCAGCGTGCAAACTTCGCGACGGAAGGTAAAGGCGACCGTTTCTTTCTTTGCAGAATCGAAAACGAATCCCCGCGAAGGATCTCGATTCATTCCTGAAGCAGGGAATTGAATTGGCAGGTCTTTTAAAAGTTTAAGCCTGGGCAGGCACGTGCCTTGAATCGCAAACGTTGGCTTCGTCGGGATATCTGGGAGTCTACGCTGCTCGTTTCTTGGCCAAATTTGCAACGTACACTTGAACTTCTACGGGGACCTTCAGGCCGCTGACAAGTTTTGTGCCAGTTCCCTTCTCCAGCAATTGCTCCACATCGTTCTTGTCAGGATCAGGTGTGCTGCGGTGCCATGTGGCATCGAGCACGTGACACCCGCAATTTCCTTCGCAACGATAGACACTCAGTTCGAGTCCTTTTTCGGTGGGCTCAATTGATTCGTCGATTTTGAGCAGCGGCTCGTATTGACCTGTGACCAGATCACTCGCGAGAACCCGGGCGTCCTCGGTCGACGGCGGATCGTATTTTAGGCGGACGGTTGCTTCGTCTTGCATCCAACGTCGGCATTCTCGACAGTAGGGATACGGCGTCGCTGCGTTAACGGATAGCAACCCTGCACCGAAGATCCAGATGACCTCGACAAAGCGGAGCGTCAGTAAGTAGGGCGTTAGCGGAACGATTTCTTTGTCTAAACCTGCACCGTCAATCCAAAAGCTGTGAGTTTCGGGATCGGCAAGGTACCCGGCCAGACGCAATGGGTTGAACACGAGACCGGGGCCGTCGAGCACCGACGCGGTCCAGCCAACGAAAATGAAATAGAAGCAGAGCGCGAGACCTAGTATGCTAATTGGTCGTCGGTATCGGTTGTTTTGCACATGACCCCACATGAAGCCAAGTTGCGCCGGAGTATGGCTCCAGAAGGCGAATGCGAACGCGACTGTAATGTTGATCCATTTTTCCGCACAGAGCGCGATGAACGCGCCATATCCCAGCCCTAATCCGGCCGCACCGATCACGGTGACAATGAGAGCAAGCATTACGCCGGCACCAGACGCATCCATTCCCGAGTCATGACGGCGATCACTTGGGATCTCAACGATATCTTCGGTGGGTAACGCTTCTGCTTTTGTCGGGACTTTTAGGTCGGCCTCAGAGTGAGTTGCGGACATCGATTAACTTTCTGTGGCTCGTGGCTTTGCATTGCAGTCGGCCAGCGGCCTCGTTCCGGCAGGTTTAGATGACTCGCTCGATAGGCAATTTGTCGCCAATGAGTCAACACCAGCTCAAATTTGGGCGGGATCACTTATGAGACGAGCCCTGCATCTTGGTCAGCAGTCGCCGACGGAGAGCTTGGGGTTGCGGTGAAGTCAGGCAAGACGGGTGCGTGACGCTGACGTGACCAAATGAAGCGGTGTTTGGGATCGGGGTGAAGCAGCGCACAGCTGACGCAGAAATAACTCGCGTGAAAAACGGCAGGGCGGCGGGCCAGACACTCCGGGCGGGCCACACTCCGGGCGGGTCAGACACTCTTAGGCTAAGTCTTCCAAAGAGCCGAGCGAAACCTCGCGTGTTTTCTGTCGCGTGAGTTATCCACGATGATTTATTGCGTCACTCAATGATGAAGACTAAAAACTACTGCGGCGGCGGAGTTTTGCGGACGTGAACGGTTAGTTCGCCTGAGTTATCGCTCAGCTTATTCCAGTCGTCTTGGCAGCGAAGGAAAAGCTGTCCCGTCGTCGGCGAGACAAAGGTTTTTAATTTACCGATTGGAAATGGATCTGAGAGTTGAAAGTCATTGAAGATCACGGCCACTAAACGTCCGCGACCAGCTTGATCACCATCCGCATCGTATTTACCTCCGTCGTTTGCGATCTTCCAATCTCCGACAGCGGCGAGGTCGTAAGATGCGTCTTGTTCCAGGAGCACCCCAGTTGCTTGCCAGCCTCTTGCTGCCGAAATTTTAACTTGGGTTCGCCGTTTTCCTGACAGTTGCGAAAACTTTTGGTTCCATTGCCATGCACAGAGATCAGCTCGATAGCCATTGTCGAGGGTGTCTAGAAACAACCCGTATTCGAACGCGATTTGCCGGGCGGTCGGACCATAAACCGTTTGAAAAGATGCACCCTCTCGTTGTTTCATAAGAGCCATCGCAAGCGGTTTAAAGCGGTCGGCATAATTGGGGTTATTTGCCAGTAGATGGCACAACGCCCATCGCCAAGCATAATCTTTCCATGTGCCCGGATCGGTTCGACCGGGGATGGCAATTTCAAGCAACTTTCGTTTCGGTTCACTTCCCTGCAGGTAGGCGATGACGCGGGGATTCGCGTCGACAGCCAATTTATCGACTTTCCAGTATTGACCCATTTCCGCCAATCCTTCTGCCAACCAAGTCGGGCCGGTTGATCCGAATGCGAGATGACAAAACCCGTGAGTGCATTCGTGTTGGATGACACCATGGTCATCACATGAGTAAAGGATGGCGCGACGCCGGTCACCGAGTGACGAATTAAAACAAATTCCCGCGCGACTTTGGATCTTGGCGATCCCGGCCGGTTCTTTGAGCAAGCCATCTGGCCACACCGATAAATCACGGACGATAAAGCCCTCCACAATTCCGCTTGGTGACTGCCCAAAGTATTTCGACAGCAGCATGGTCATGGTTTCCAGCTTGTCGAGAATGATCTGAGCTTGACGTTCGGAGATGTCACTCATGAACGCGTAGTGTTGTGAGCGAATTAACCGTGGCTTGAGTGGTTCGTCAGATAGGTGCCGGTATTTGGCAAGTAGCGCATCGTCGATGCTAGCCCGGGCGGTGGTTCCGCGAGTGACTTCGATCCTGACTGTTTTCGCGACGATGTCTCCCGTGTTTAGACGGACCGCAACTAGTTTTTTGACCGTCGATCCTGCCCCGGCACGATTGATGTCATTGCTCATGAAACGCACGTTCGTTTCTTTGGCGATCGGAATCGACAAGGTGGACTTTCGCGTGAACCCGTTATTCGTTGGAATCTTCACGACCAAACGACCATTGGTCGTCCGATTGAATTGAGCCACGATCTCGCACGTCGAGTGATCGCCCGGTTTACTTCCCTCCGCAATAACTTTTAGACCATTGGGCTCATCTTCCCCTGTGACGAGCGAGATTTCATTGACTTCCCCAGTTGCACGCCCCAGTTTGTTCAGCTTGGCTTCGAAGCGAATATTTTGGCCTGGCTGCAGATCATCGACTGAGTAGCTACCGGTTACCTCGATCTCGGCTGGGGATCGCAGGAATTGGCCGCCTTCCAATTGAACGCTCTGTTTGTCAACGGCCTGGACGCGAACGGGATAGGCTTTGCCAGATTCGTCTTTGACCACGAGCAGATCACGGGACACCGACTCGACAGTACCAGCAATTGAAAGTGTTTCTTCGACAATAAGCTGCGCCGACGCCACCTTTGCGAAGACCACAGCGGCCACTACGGAGCTGGTGAAAATAAATTTGAGCGGCAACTGCATCGAGTTCATCTCGTTCGGGGGTGGAAGCAGCAGGGCACCGTACCCTACCACAACATGCGACTCCAATCCTTCACTCAGTTTACTCTGTGTTCGCTTTGGCAGTGTCGCTTTTGGTTAGCGAAAGATGTTCGATGAATCGCTACCGGTGAATAACGCTTGGACATGTTGTCCTGATGAATCAGGCCAAGCAGTACAACAAGTTCGGTGGCTCACCAATACGAGGCGACAACCTCCATTTCGGTGGCCACCGTGACACCGCAATGAACGTTTTCTGGGCATCTTTATTCGCGCCGAAGAGCGATCGCTCGAGAGTTCGAAACGATTGGATGATAAGCGGCACAACCTGGAAACGATCCCCCGGCAAGGAGGATCGTTTACTTGCCGGTCGAGTCGTTTTTGACTCCGTTTCGTGCATTGCAGGAGCTTCGAAATGAAACGAACGGGTAGCGGTTGATGAGCCCATTGAATCAAATCAAGATTTTCTGCGGGACACTGCGTTTAGCGATCTGTTTGATACCATCAATGGAGATTCAAACACGGTTCGATCAACCGCCAGGGATTTATTTCACGCAATTAACTCTTCGATTGCAGTGCCGCCAAATTGGCTTAGTTGCTTGAAACGCCCGGCGTGATAGTAGGTCAGTCGATTGTCGTCCAAGCCGAGTAGTTTCAAAAGGGTGACGTGAACATCACGCAACGGATGGACGTTCTCGACTGCTTCCAAGCCGATTTCATCGGTTGCTCCCAGCGTATGCCCTCCTCGGACACCTCCGCCTGCAAACCACATCGTCATTGCTTTGGCGTTGTGGTCACGTCCGTAAGATTTACCTCCACCACGCATCCCATTATCTGGAGTTCGGCCAAATTCGCCGCAAAAGAACACCAGGGTATCCTTCAGCATGCCACGTTGCTTCAGGTCTTTTAGCAGCGCGGCAATCGGTTGGTCGACCGACCGAATGAGTGATCCGTGGGCCCGTTGAATGTAGTCATGGCTGTCCCAATTCCCCGCATACGCTTGAACAAAGCGGACACCCTTTTCGACGAGACGCCGGGCGAGCAAACACTTGCGACCAAATGCATCCGTTTTGTCGTGTCCAATTCCATACATTTCTAACGTTGATTTGTCTTCGCCATCTAGTTCAAGGATCTCAGGAATCTCGGTTTGCATGCGGAACGCCAATTCGTAGGAGTTCATGCGGGCTTCGAGTTCTGTGCGTCCGGTTCGTTGCTGCAGATGGCTGTTGTTTAGCTGTGCCAGCAGATCCAAGTTGTTTCGCTGGCGTTCTCGGCTGACACCATTCGGTGGGCGGAGGTCGAGGATCGGGCTTCCCTGCGGGCGAAGCGGAGTTCCTTGGTAGGCAGCGGGAAGAAAACCGTTGGACCAGTTGGCTGCTCCACCTTGAGGGTAGCTTGACCTTGGCAAAACAACAAAGCCTGGCAGATTTTCGTTGATCGTTCCTAAACCGTAGGTTGTCCATGCTCCGATAGCTGGATCTCCACCAAAGCGGTTGCCGGTGTTGATGTGGTAACAAGCCGTCGGATGATTGACGGATTCGGCTTGGGCACCACGATAGAAACAGATGTCGTCCACACGTTTCGAAAGATGCACCCATTCAGTACAGATGTCGGCGCCGCACTCGCCCGCTTGATGGAATTCGAAAGGGCTTTTGACGAAGTAGCGTTTACCCGACGACATCGCACTTTGTTCATCGCCCGAACGATTGAATTCCTGCAGATGGCGTTTTGACAATTCAGGCTTCGGGTCGAAGGTGTCAATCTGTGACGGCCCACCCTCCATCATCAAGAAAATGCAACGCTTCGCTTTCGCGGGGAAGTGGGGTCCGCCGGTTGATGTGTCGTTGGCGTCGCTCGCCGATTCTTCTGCATTCAGCAGGGAGGTCAATGCGACGGATCCAAGGCTGGCCCCGAGTCCGTACAGCATTTCGCGGCGGGAGTGGGAATCGGAATTTTCGAATTGATTCATTGGTCGCTTGCTTAACTGATTAATCCAAATAGGCGAATTCATTCAGATTGAAGATCACTAAACAAACCTGGGCTAACCCACGCGTGTTCGCATCAACATCGCTGGGTTGCAAATCTGGCACGTAGTGATCGTAGGCTGGCATTATTTCCAGAAATTCGTACGGCTCGCCTGTTTTCTCCGCCATCACGGTACGTTGTGTTTCGCTTGGGTAGTGGCGTGGTTGATAGGTTTTGAGAGTTTCTTCTTTCGTTGCCGCGTTCCAGTGCGCAAGGCAGGCTTGTAATTCATCGGCTTGAGCTTGGCGTCCCAGAGCGATCTCAAAAGCACGCTTGAGGACGTCCTGCGGTGAACTACCTTGTTTCAACAATCTTGCGGCCATCGCAATCGCGCGGTCTTGGGCCTCATCGGAGTTCATCAGTGTTAGAGCTTGTGGTGCAACCGTGGACGTTTCTCGCAATTCACAAGACTTGTCAGGGCCAGGTTGGTTGAACGTTTCCATGAATGGGTCGCGAAGGCCACGTGTCTTTTCGGCATACAGTGTGCGTCGATTTCGCTGTTGTGGCGAGGCGTCAGGTTCATAAACCGATGCAGTGCCGCCCATGATTTGTCGCGGTTGCATTGCTACTTCGAGATTTAAATCAGGACGGCACGGAATGCCACCGATTTGGCGATTGAGTTCTCCGCTAGCAGCCAGCATCGCATCTCGCAATTCTTCCGCCGTCAATCGGCGTGGCTGTTGGGTTGCGTACAGAGCTTGCTTCGGGTCGAGTTTCTTCAGCTCAGCCGGGTCGTGATGGCGGGAGCTTCGACGATAAGCTTTTGAAGTCACAATCAGTTCATTCAGTCTCTTGACTGACCAATTGTTTTTGACAAACCAATCGGCGAGGAAATCGAGCAAGGCGGGATGAGTGGGGAGACGGCCTGTACCACCAAAATTGTTTGGGTTGCCGGCAATCCCTTTTCCGAAGTGCCATGACCAGATTCGATTGACCATCACGCGGGCGGTTAGGGGATTTTTAGGATCGACAATCCAATTCGCGAGAGCAAGTCTTCGTTTACCTTTGCCAGCGGGAAATTCTTTCACATCCATGTTGCCGAGATTAACGGCAGCGCTGAGGGGTGCCGGCTTGACCGACTCGCCCCTTGTGAAAGCATCACCTCCGACCAGAATCGTGTCGTCTTCGATGTAACCTTCGCCCCAAACGTTTTGAGGCAGTCTCAATCGGTTGCTGACATTTTTGCGTTCGAACGTCTTTCCCGTGTGAACGGCATATGCAATCGGCCGGGTGCGGTCGAGTTCCCACGTGTGGCGCCCAATGTTTTTCCGCATCCGCCCGAGTGAGGCCTCGTCACCTGGCGACAGCCCGTTGTCTCCAATTTTCGCGTTACCTGTTTCTTTACGGCGTGCCTGTCCCACAGTCGCTTGCAATTCGTCAAGTTGTTTCTGGTAAGCCGTGATTTTTGCTGTTGTCCATTGGTTGGATTTTTGGAATCCCGTTTGATTTTCAGAATCAAGGAATGGAGTTGCAGGCTCTGAAAATTGCGTTGTCGAAAAGATCGCCATCATGCTGTAATAATCCCGCGTGGGTACGGGATCGAATTTGTGATCGTGGCATTTCGCGCACTGGAGTGCATGGCCCATGAAAACTTGGCCGACAGAATCTGTGACGTCATCAAGCCATTGTTGTCGCGTGACGCGAAACACGCTCATTCCGGTTTGTTCCCACGGACCCATCCGTAGAAATCCTGTCGCGACGAGGCTTTCCGGACTTGCCGTCGTGATTTCATCACCGGCAATCTGTTCCCGCACGAATTGATCATACGGTTTGTCGTTGTTGAACGCGCGAACCACGTAATCACGATAACGCCATGCGTTGGGTCGTGAGTAGTCGTTTGCAAAACCCGCCGAATCTGCGTATCGAGCGACGTCCAACCATTGCCGCCCAAAATGTTCCCCGTAGTGGGGAGTCGACATCAATCGCTGAACCAAATCAGTGACAGCACCCGCGGCGTTCAGTTCATAGGATTCCACAAAGTTGGTTCGTGAGGCGAGATCTTCGCTAGGTGGCAGTCCGGTCAGGTCGAAGCTGATTCGTCGAAGCAATTTCATTGGCTCGGCATCCGCGGCCGCCGTCAATTTTGCTGCTGCGAGTCGTCGATCAATGAAGTAGTCAATTGGATGTTGGTCACTCGGTACAGATTCAACCTCGATTGGTTGATACGCCCAAAGATGCTCTGGTTCGTACCGGCGGTTTGTCCAGTTTGCGTTCAAGCCACCTGAGGTTGGTGCGGTTACCCCTTCGGCGAATTCGTTTTTGATTGCAGCGATTCTTTCATCCGACGGCCAGGGGGCACCCAGATTGATCCAATCTCGGATCCACCACGTCTGTTCCTCCGTGAGTTTCTCGGCTTCTTTCGGTGGCATTTCGTAGCCCGCTTCTTGCCGTGTTGTGACGAGATACAGGTGACTTTTTTTCGCGTCGCCCGGCAACAGTACTTCGCCCCCGAAAGACTCGCCCCCTTTCCGCATTGAAATTCGATCTCGCATGTCGAATTCGCCACCCAAATCGTCTGGATCTGCCCCGTGGCAGGCATGGCATTTCTCCACGAACAGGGTTTGGACCCTCAAGGCAAACAGTTTTTCACCGGGGGTGACGTCGGTTGCCGCCGGTTCTGCAGCACATGCTGGTGCTGCTGCTTGGATCCCAATCAGCAATGGAAGGATCGCAAAATGTCTAGCAGCAATCAAATGCATGAATATTTACAACCAGAGAAAGAATTGGTGACGCTGTTAGAAGTGTAATCCATTTCTGGCTGGAGGCTTTTTTACCAAAACGAAATCAGGTCCGTTTGTCGTGCTTCCGGTCACTTTCGTAGTCCTAGCTATATTCATTTTCCTGCTCACTTTCAGGGGCCTCCGGTCATGGTGGACTGGAGGTTGGAAGCATGTTGGTTTCGTGACTTCAATCGCAAGCCGTTTCGCTCAAGTGATTAAAGTTTGGTTTCGCAAAGGCAATTGTTGCCGTTTCGCTGACTCGGCAGACTAGAACTCGAGGCGGATACTCGGGCTGAACGCTTCACCGCAAGTCTGGCGATAGAGTGCGAGTACAATCGTGGCGTCGGTCAGCGATCGCCAAATCAGCTGTTTTGCAACTGCAACTTGAACTGGAATTGGAATTGAAAATTTATGAATCACCTTCGAATCATAATGGTGTTGGTCATGATGACACATTTTGGTGGCCCCTTTGCAATCGCTGAGGAGTTTGTGGACGATTTCAGCAGTGCAAGGTTGGAGGGTCGGCAGGCAGAGCGTGGCGAATGGGGATTTGAGAATGGCACCGCCAGTTGTGTGGCCGATCCAGCGCTCTACCAGAAATTCAAGAATCACGGACCCATTTTAAAGTGGCCGCGCAAGTTCAGCGACGCCACGATTCAATTTGAGGTCAAGCCATCGGATTGCCAGCGTGTCGTCTTTACGCTGAACGGCGATGGTCACATTTTTCGCGCGACACTTGCTGACGAAAGACCGGATGCACCAGCCGGCACCTCCAAGGTTCCCACCCGTTTGATTGCTTGGGCCACAAAGTCATCCAAACAGAATAAGGGAGATACACTCAAACCTAAGGGCATGCCTGATCTGTCGGTTGTCAATCAAAAATGGGTGCCCATCAAGCTCGACCTGAATGGGAGACATGCGGTACTTACCATCGGCGACTTTCAAACCAAAATCGAGCACGCCGCACTTGCCCGTAGCAAAAATATGGTCATGCTGACTTTCGCTCACGGTGAGCTTTCGGTTCGCAATTTCCGCATGACATTTGTCGATTCGGGTGACAAGTAAAAGTATTGGTCCGTCAACAGAAATCGCCTCGCTTCTGTTTCGGTATTTACCTTGTCGATGCCAGGTGTTGACCGCGCGGTTTGCAGCTTCATGAAGTCCCATCCGAACAACGAATTTCAGCCTGGGGAACAGCCCTACTCGGTAGACAGCCCGATTTGGTAGACAGCCCTGCTTGGTAGACAGCCCTGCTTGGTAGACAGCCCTGCTTGGTAGACAGCCCTGCTTGGTAGACAGTGGGTTTGGTTCAGGATCAAGGCTTGGGAAGTTCTTGGGAATGCAATCAGATCGCGAAGTGTTGCAATTGCGAACTGTATCGCGTTTGACGGACTCGCCTGATGTGTCGGCTCTGTGGCTGATTCCACGAGTGTGCATGGGTGTCGTGAGATGCAACCATCTCCGGCTTGTTTTTTTGATTCTGGGATGTCTGTTCCCGGTTACTGACAATCGAGGCGGATGTTGATAAACTCGCCCGACTGCAGCGGCGAGCCAAGCTGGTTTCCCTGACCGCTTGACCGCAACGCGGATTCGCCGTTTCATCGGCTTGCACGTGGTTGCAAAGTTCGCAGCGAACCACACACGGAACCGGTTAGGGCTTGTCGTCTTAACGGGTAAGATCGCGCGGCGGCCGTTGGAGGTGTTGCATCGCATCGCCCGCACTGCGGGGGGCGTGATTCTGGATGCCGACTGATTCCGGTCACCCGCATGGAGCAGCGGCCAGGATAGAGTTGAAAGTGGCGTTGGGTGCACGACAAAAACATGTTTGTTAACGAGGGTCGAATATGAGCGAATCTGCGAAACATCCGCCAGCTGACGAAACGAATCGGGATTCCAGTGACGCACCTGATCCGGTGTTCGTCGATGATCTGGACGCATTTGACCAGTCAAGTTCGATCAGCAGTGGGCAGATTCAATTTGCGTTGTTCGTCTTGATGCTGCTCTTGGCATTGGGGGGAATGGGACTAACTCAGTCACTCGAATCGGGGGCCTGGGAGTACTGGTTGTTTGTCGTTTTTGTCTACGCCAGTATCGGTGTTTGGAAAGCGGTTCGCAGTGCCAGGCATGCGGGACGCTCGGTTCGCCAAGGTGTCGTCCGGGAACTTTCTCACTGGGGTTCTTTGGTCGGTTTTCTGGGCGTGCTGTTTTTTCTCGAGCAGCGTCAAGTGGTCGATCGCCAGTCGGCTTCTTCTTTCGCGCTGATGCTGTTGGCGTTGAGTTGTTTCATGGCGGGCGTGCACTTGGATTGGCAGTTGTTGCTTCTCGGGGGTGTTCTAACGATCATGTTGATCTCGATTGCCTTGCTAGAGCAATACGAGATTGCATTGTGGGGCATCATGTTCGTCGTCGCGTTAGTGGCGATTGTCTTTTTCCGGTTCAAAGCGAAGCGGCGAAAGTCGCCAGTCACCGAGACAGAGTAGCCCACCTGTGTCTCGGCGTTCGTTTTCGTTTTCGTTCACGCCGATGGGGTCGTTATGGCCAGTGATTCTGCCCGTTCTTTTGTCGAGCCTGCCAGATCCCTTTTGGGGAAAACGTGGTGGCGTAAGCCGCTGATCTGGGGAACGCTGCTGCTGCTTCTAAGCGCGATGCGCGAGTTCTTTCTGATCGGTTTTTTGACCTTTCTGATCTGCTTTGTCGTCCGCAGTATTGTTCGACGAGTCGTTCGTCGTGTTTCTCCGGAGGGTGATTCCCGGTGGCTAGATCTGTCGCTGACTCTAGCGGTCTTACTGGGCGTCATCATGGTGTTGTACGGACTCGGGCGATACTTTGTGCCGCAACTGGTGCGGCAAGGTAATAGCTTGCTGGCGCAAGTGCAGGATTCGAGTTCGGAGCAGGTTCTCAATACGTTGCTTGCGAACACCGTTGGCGCGTGGAAGTTTGAGCGAGAGTACGGTGGTTCGGACGACGAACGATATCAGAAAGCGCAGCAGGAGTTTCAGGATTCGGGGCGGTACGGTGAGGGCTTGTATCAGGAGTTCCCCAAGCTCACTTCGAGGTTGCAGGCGGAATTTGAAGCCAACTATGAGCAGGCACGGGCGCATCACCTGCGTTTCGCGGATCCGACAGGCACAGCGGCGGAAGCTTCACTGAAGCAATGGTTCTTGGTTGTGAAGGCGCCGGAGTTGTTTCATGACAAGAGCGAATACTACCTTGCCCGTTGGGAAGCAGAGTACACGGCACCTGAAAAAGCGGAGGAGTTTGCCAACCTGAAAAAACTCACTGACTTTGAATCACGCCGCGATGCCCAGATCCGCGAGCGAATTTGGGAGGACATTCGTGCCGATCCGGTACTGTTGTCCGAACTGAACAACCAGTGGACTCGCGTTTTATCGCTGCGGTCCTGGGAAACATTTCGGAACTCGCCAGACTATCAAGCTGAATTCGAAAAGTTCTTTGAAGCAAAGCATATTGAGGAGCCGCGAAACGTCCCGGTCGACTTTGAGTACTACGAGAAGCTGGCAGCCGTTTATCCGCAGGGGATTCGAGCCTTCACGGGAGTCGTTCGTCAGCATGAGCAAGAATCGAAGGGGACTGCCGTTCATCATCAATTCGATTTCGAGTCAGCCACGCGAGCGGAGTTGGGGCGACAGTGGTGGGCGACAAGCCATGTGGCCGATTGGGTTCGTGATCATGCCGCCAATGATGGCCCCGTGGTAATGGAGTCGGTGCTCCAGCGATTGGACCAGTGGGCCGGGCATCTGATTCGAATACCAGTCCAAGTCGTGACCGCATTATTGCTCGCGTTTCTAATTCTCGTTGAATGGCACGGTTTGACCACTGGGATCGCCAGCCTACGCAACTCCCGAGTCCAGCCGATCATCGACGAAGTCGCCCCGGGAATCGTTGCTCTGGGGAAACTGATTGGCAGGTCATTTCAAGGGCAGGTGATCATTTCGGTCGTCAACGCGATTTTGGTTTTATTTTCGTTGTGGGTCATTGGCGTCGAGTACAAATTCGTTTTGACGCTGCTCGTTTTTGTTTCCAGCTTTATTCCGGTGGTGGGCGTCGTTCTGAGTGGCATTCCAATTTGCGTCATCGCCATTTTGCAGCCGGAGGGATCGCTACTGATGGCGCTGCAGGTGATTTTAGCTATCGTTTTAATCCACTTTTTTGAGGCGATGGTATTGGCACCACGCATCATCGGGAAATTGGGAAGTTTGAACCCGGTTGTTGTCGTCGTGATCCTGTTAGTCGCGGAGCATTTCTTTGGTATGTGGGGTTTGCTGCTGGGTGTACCCGTGTCGATCTACATTCTGCGAGTCGTTATTTTGCGTTCCTCGATCCCAGGCATCTACGAACCAAGAATCGAGACGGCAGGTATTGAGACGGCAGGTATCGAGACGGCCGAACCTGCTGGCGAGCCAGCTTAATCTGCCAGCAAGACGCAGAGTTTGACTTCGTCGTTGGAACAGTACCCTGTCGTGCTGGCGTCACTGCCGACTCGGAAAGAGTTTGTCTCAATTCGGTTCTTTGCCTCTCGTCGTCATGGTGCGTTTGCCATGGTGTCGGAGAGTCTGCGGGGGGCGGCAAGAGTCATCCTTGAAATGAATGGCTCGAATCACGCTACCTCTCGATCTGTACTTTGCTTTACTGTGCGCTGAGATTGCGAATTCCGTCGTTGGCATCGATCAGCATCTTCAGTGTTTCTTGAAGACGTTTTGCCTGCGACGGGTGCGCCGCTGCCACATCGCTTTGTTCGCCAACATCGGATGCGAGATTGTAGAGTTCGCCAACCGGTGTATTTTGCTTCTGCTTGCGACCCTGTTTCTGAATGTATTTCCAGGCACCTTGCCTTAACGCCACGCTGCGTAATGCCTCTTCGATGATGAATTCGTGGCCGGTATCGCTTTTGCCGAGTAGTGCCGGCAAGCAATTTCGACTGTCGATGGCTTGATCGGTTTCCAGGGGAATCTCCAGCATGCTGGCGAAGGATGCAATGAAGTCGATTTGGCTGACCATTGCATCTGATTTACCAGGTTGAATTTGGCCGGGCCATTTCACAATGAAAGGAACCCGCGTCCCACCTTCGTAAATCTGGTATTTCCCACCGCGGTAGGGACCCGATGCGTCGTGCCCGCGATCAACTTCCTGCGTGGATGTTCGCACGGTTGTTCCGTCCTCATATCCATCGTCGTAAACAGGTCCATTGTCGCTAGAGAAAATCACGAGCGTATTTTCCGCAAGTTGGTTTGCGTCGAGTGCCTTGAGGATCTCGCCGGTTGCCCAGTCCAACTGCACCATTGCGTCACCTCGATAGCTCAGTTGCGATTTTCCTTTGAATCGCGGATGGGGTGCCCGTGGCACATGGATGTCCTGTGAAGAGAAGTAGAGGAAGAATGGTTTGCCAGGCTTCTGGGCGTTGAGAAACGCCTTTGTTTTTTCGACAAACACATCGGCCATTGTTTCATCATCCCACAGGGCAGATTTTCCACCGAACTGTTTGCCGATGCGTCCAATGCCGTTGATCACGGAACTGTTGTGCCCGTGGCTACTTTGGTAGTAGGTCATCGCCTCGCGATTCTTCTTGCCATCGGGGTAGTCCGTGCAGATTACTCCATCAGGTTTCTTGCCGACATAGAGTGGGTCCTTGGGATCTAGATTGACCACGCGGTGGTTTTCGACATAGACGCATGGAACACGATCATTTGTCGATGGCAGCAAGAACGAATAGTCAAAGCCGATTTCGAGGGGTCCTGGTTTGACGTCGCCGTTCCAATCAACGGGTGTCTTGCCATCACCAATGCCGAGGTGCCACTTGCCCACCACTGCGGTCTGATAGCCTGCTTTTTTAAACAGTTGTGGCAGGGTGAACATATCGGGCGTGATTTTGGAGGGGGCGTTTGGGGCGAGCACACGAACGCCGTGTCGAAAACCATGGATGCCAGTCAACATCGAGAATCGCGATGGGGTACAGGTTGCTGCAGAGCAATGGCCATCGGTGAACATCAGCCCTTCACTGGCCAGTTTGTCGATGTTCGGTGTTGGAATGAGCTTTGAGCCGTAAACACCAACGTCAGCATAGCCAACATCATCGCCGTAGATGATGACGACATTCGGTGTCTCGGCGGCGAATGCACTGGAGGATAGAAGCAGGACGGTAACGAGAATTCGCTGATGGATCTTCATAAGGATGGTGAGCATGAGGGGTTGCTTTTTTATTTTGTGTTTTTGCGTCGGTTGCCGTTTGATTTCTTACGTTTGCCGGCAATGTCTTTGGCGGGATCTGCATTTGTTTTAGGAAACGATTTTGCCAATGCCGATTTGATGTTGGCCAATGATTTGTCACTGGCCAAGTTGTTCCATTCATTTGGGTCAGTTTGTAAGTCATAGAGTTCTTCGCTGCCATCGCTGTACCGAATGTAGCGATGGGTTTCACTGCGAGCGGCATGGTTCTGTTTGCCAAACGTCGTCAGCGCGACATGGGGCCACGCTTTGGCTGGATTGATCAACAGTGGTTTCAGGCTGATGCCTTCGAGGTCGTCTCGTGCCGGCAACCCACACAATTCGATCAAGGTTGGATAGATCGATAGTAGTTCGACTGGACGCTTGCATGGCTTGCCCTGGTCCATTCCTGGCGCCCAAATGATGAAGGGGACACGAGTCGCTTGTTCCCATAGTGACTGTTTCGCCCAACGTTCCTTTTCGCCCAAGAAAAATCCATGGTCGGAATACAGAATGACGATTGTGTTGTCAGTGTGCGGACTGTCTGCCAAGGCTTGCAGGACACGGCCGACTTGTTCGTCCGTCCAGCGAACACATGCTAGATAGGATTGAACCGCTTCCTGCCAGCGTCCGCTTTCGACAAACCAGGAGTGACTAGGCGCGGCGTGAGCTTTGGTAAGGCTGGTGGTAATGCTGGGAAGATCGTCCCGGTCGCCAGCTTTTATTCGCGGGAGTTCAATCTGATCTGTGGGGATTTGATTGAAGACACGAGTCGGTGAATAGAAAGGAACATGAGGTCGATAGAAGCCGACAGCGACGAAAAAAGGTTTCTTATGGTTCTTGCTGATGACATCCATTGCCCAAGATGCATCAACATAATCCTGGAACAGTTCTTCTTGATAAGCTTGGCCGCCAAAATCCCAAAGTCTTTTTGCCCCATCCGACGTTTCAGGAATTAAACGCTGGTCGATTTTCTGACGCTGTCCCGGGCGTGGGCCGACTTCGTCAAAATCGCCGGGGGGCAGTCCCGAACCATGATAGATTTTTCCCGCCGTATAAGTCTTGTAACCATTCGCCGCGAAATGGCGTGGCAGTGTCACCTGTTCCTGCATCGCTTTGACCGTCCACGGATACGGCGAATTCATATATACGCCGCTGGTTGAAGGCCGCACGCCATACATGATGCTGGTCCGCGACGGATTGCAGATTGGTGCCTGGCAATGCGCGTTAGTAAAGAGTGTGCCGCGTTCAGCAAGCCGATCAATATTGGGTGACTGAGCTTGTGGATGCCCACCCAAGCAGCCAACCCAATTGTTCAAGTCATCAATCGCGATTAACAGTACGTTCGGCTGTTCAGCTTTGGTAAACGATGGCCAGATCGCAAGCAGCATCCCCAAGAATGCGAATGTGGATTGAACACGATTCATGGAGGTGGAACCTGGCAAGTCGGACCGGCGAAAAGAACTCTCGATCTGTCGCTAGAGTCTAATTCAACGCCTCACCGACCACAGAAGATACAGTGGGGGACGCGTGGTAGATTCTCGATTCTCGCATTCCTGAATGCCGTGGGGCTTGGTCTCGTCGGGCACCGACCAGCAGCTTTCCCGTCAGCATGGATCTCTAGCGTCGATGGGGTTGGCTGAAGGGGGGAGTCAACAAGAGGTAGCGATAGCTGATCGTTCAAATTTCACTTGCCCGCACACAGAAATCCGAGCGTGCGGTGGGAGGAATTTGCAGAAACGAAAAACTTGGATCTTCACGCGACATTCGGGTGTGACATCCGGGTGTGTGACATCCGGGTGTGACACCAGGGGACACAATCCGACTTTCGGTCCGATATTCTGGAACACAGCACCATCGATTCGTCATTCGCCCCGAGAATCCCGCTTGTTTTGAAGTTCAGCCACTCGTTTCGGAGGTAAGGTTTTAATGCCCACCGAATGGCTTATTGGGAATTCTGGGGGGCTTTGGTTGCTGTGGCACAACGCAATCAGAATGCTGGTAATCGTGGCGTCGTGAGGGTATCCGCTGGCACCATCCGCATTGTCAGTTGACTGCTTGGAAGGTGGGTTTTGTCCACTGTCTTGTTCCCCGGGCCACAATGCTTGTTCAGAAATGCTAATAATGGTGTTCAGAATTCGTCCATTCTTCGGGATCAGGTGACGGGAATTCCTGCTGCTTTTTTCTGGGGAAAGGGATGGCGTTCTTTGCCGCCAACCACCAAAAATTCTGAGAGGTCACGATGCGAAATCCTCATCCCAAATTGGTCGGGCCAGCACGATGGGTGATTTTAATTGGACTCCTGATTACAAACCTTCAGCTTGTCTCTGCTGTCGGTGTGGGAGAGCAAGTTCGGGTGCGTGATGGTGAGGGGTACCGGATGGGAACCGTCGTGGGGACCCTGGGGGATGCTTATCGTGTCGGCTTCGAAGATGGTCTTCAGCCGACGGAAGCGTTGCTAGACGAGCGGCAGCTAGTAAGTGAATCCGAGTTTAGAGCGGAGACAGCTCGCAGAGAACGGAATGAGCGTTCGAGTCGCTTCTTTCAAGCATTGGGTTCTGCGATTGGGAAAGGGAGTGTCGTCGCGGTCATCATTTTTCTGGGGATCAAAATTCGCAAACGTTACCAGACAAATGCATCGCGGGCATCCTAGCGCGGGACACAGGAATGAAAAGCGCCTGTTTGCGGGCGACTGCCGTCATTCTCCATCGCGAGTGTGATTCAACCAATCATGCGGAGATGCCTCGCTTGCACCATTTGCATTATTCGGGATCGATCATTGTGTGTTCGATCATGAATTGTCGCATCTGCTCAAGAGCTGAATCATATTCAGCACGATTGAAGATGATGTAGCCATGCCGTCCGCCAGGGTGGATGATGAGCTCGCTCAGGTTGCCAGCATCGGCGGATTTTTTCTGAAACATTTGCATCCCTCGAAATGGCGTAACCGAATCTGCGGTCCCGTGGAAAAATAGGGCAGGTGGCAGGCCGGCTTTGACCCGATGTAATGGCGAAAGTTGTTGCCATTGCTTGCCAATCTTTGCTTGCCCGTAACCGTTTGCCGACGTGTCAATTACGGGGTACATCATGAGCAAGCAATTCGGTGCAGCAGAAACAGAAAGATTGTCTTTGGCGTCGTTGACCTCTTCAAAGAGTGCGGTCGAAAGGGCGAGGTGGCCTCCGGCAGAGCCTCCCATCACCACGATCTTCGTTGGGTCGACTCCCAAACGATCTGCATTTTGACGAATCCATCGAACTGCACTCCGGGCATCTTGTACGCAATCGAAAACCGTCGTTCCACGATTGGCGTTGGCGAGGCGATACTCCAAGCTGATTCCAAGCATTCCTTGTGAAGCAAAGTTCGCGGCCAAAGGATAAAAATCCTCTGTTCGCCCACCTGTCCAACCACCTCCATGAATTGCCAGAAATACCGCACGTTGGTCGCTGGGTTGGTACCCGGGCGGCTCGAATGTATGGAGATGGAGTTTCTGCTCAGCCACCGTCTTGTAGGGAATCCTTTGGTCGGGATGCAGTTCTTGCGCCAAGGGTTGCAGGACAGAAACAGGACGTTCTTCGATCGAGCCAATCATAGCAATCGAGACAGAGCGGTCCCCATGGCCAATGCCGCGAACCATCGCTTTGGATGCAGCCGGTGGCCGAGTTGGATCGTAGTAGAGCGGGCGAATTTGATTCAATGCATTGCTGCTGGACGCAGAGGTCACGTAGTAGTCTGCTTTCGCCAGATGACGAAGATTTGATCGGGCTGGTTTTAGACACCGAATCAGTTGTTCGAAAATCGATTGGACTTGCTCGCCTTCCTCGCTGGCTGCATCAGAGACCAACGCCGAAACGTAGATGCGATGATTGCCATGGATCCGCGCAACTCGGCTGAAAACAGCTGATGCCTTCATGCCTGGCGGGGTGTTAAAGGAGACTGTGGCCGACGTTTTGAGGGCGGATGCAGCAACGACCAATTCAATCTCAATCGGCCGCGATTCGCCACCAATCCACTCGACATGGGAGACCGCCGGTAAAGAATCACCCTCGAAGAAACGGATCAATTCACGATTGACGACCTCGACCTGTGTCATCGGTTGCAAGAAGCATTTCACACGAACGATGTCCGTTCGTCGAAGATTGAGGTGATCGAGTGTTTGCTGCAAGCCCTCCAGGGTCCCCCGAGTCGCCGTCGCTAATCTGCCAGGCTTTGCTTGTCCGGAGACATAGACGACATCTCCTTGAGGTAGGATTCGAACCTGCGAAATTGGTAAAGAGGAATTCAACGCCTGGCCGGAGTTCGGAAGCTCCTGCGTTTTCGCAAGCTCGTTTGGTTGGCGAACCGCAAAAATTGCGTCCATGCCGAATGATGCGTCTCCTGGCAGGGACGTTTCCACCGTTGTAACGGCTGGGCGGACTTGTGGTGGAATCGAGTGGGTTAGGTACTTGTGCGCAGCCACGGCAGCTTTCGGACTGGCCACATACAAGTTGACTTGGATCAAATCGTCAGCGGAGGAACCACAGGCTTGGATCGTGTTGCCCAGTTGCCGAAAGACCTCCTTGATCTGCTCCGCTTCTGGCAGCTCGAGTTCGGTGGGTAATAGTTGGTGGGTGTGTGCGAGATCCGAGTCATTCACCGTCACCACGGTATTGGCAAGGCTGTCACCGTAACGTTGGATTTTGCTTTTGGGGTCAGCCCCTACCACCGAGTGGGCGATCAATAAAAACAGCGTGCATCGGATAAGTAACATGAACGGGGGCATTCGGGGTCTCGTCCGTTGCAATTGAAGAAACAGAGATGAAGATGCCGTCATTCTATTCAATGATTTGGTCGAAATCGAAGTCGTGCGACGATGCCGTTGAAGCGGGCGGTTCCAGCGAATACTGATCGGGTAGGAATGCGTCATTCTGTCAAGCTTTGTCTGGCAATAGGGTTTGCGTCTAAGGCGGAGCAAAGCAGCGGGTAAGATGCACGCTGCTATGTCTCGTTTTGTTGGCAATACGTTTGTTCTTTCCTCGATTCCATTCAACAGTCATGTTTGATCGACTTTATCAATCTGCGATGGCCGTCGGTTTTGTTTGCACAATGCTCAGCCGAGCGCTCTCGGGGGCTGAGTTGCCAGCTGCCCCTGACCGTAGTTTCAGTCTGGTCGTGATCCCCGATACCCAGAAATATCGCCCCGTCGAATTAGCGAGTGTTCCATGGGGCAACGAAGTTTTTCAATCGTACACCCGTTGGATCGCGAACAACCTCACACGCCAGAATATCGTGTTTGTTACCCATGTCGGCGATATTGTTGACCGTAATGAGGTGGGGCAGTGGCAGGTTGCACGTGAATGTATGGATCGCTTGCACGGACGCGTCCCCTACGGCATCTCGGTGGGGAATCATGACATGACGTCGGATGGTGATTCTTCGTTATTTCAGCAGACGTTTCCGAAGTCTCGGTTCACGCAGTTTTCTTGGTATGGCGGTGCTTACCAATCGATTGTGTCTGAATCGTCTGTTGCCTCGCGAAATAATGCTAATAGCTTTCAGCTGTTTTCATCGCACGGTATGGACTTTGTCATCTTGCATTTAGAGTGCAATGCGCCGGACGACGTACTTGCCTGGGCAAATGAGGTGCTTCAATTGCATGAGAGCCGGCGAGCGATAGTGACGACTCACATGGGGCTCGGGCCAAAGGAACGGCCAAAAACACCGGAGGGTTATTTCGAGTCACCAAAAGGACGCATGACCTGGAAGAAGTGCCATGGCAAGCGAGGGAATTCACCACAGCAAATGTGGGAGAAGTGTTTTCGAAAGCACCGCAACCTGTTTCTAATTTGTTGCGGCGATCAGAGTCGGACGCAAGCGATGCGGTTGGCCTCGGTCGGGGATCACGGGAACACGGTGCATGAAGTTCTTTCTGACTACGGAGCCAATGGGCTGCGCGTCATGCGTTTTTGTCCGGATGATCAGCGGATCGAAGTTCGAACCTGGAATCCGATGCTCGATAAGCTCACGTTGGAGACGACGATTGTTCCAGATGCTGCCCAGCATCAATTCGAATTGCCGTACGTGATGGAAACCAGCCGTTTGCAAAATTCACAAGTTGAGGGCGCACTCGGTTTTGAGGTGATCCGAAGCATTTCGGCCCCTACCGAGTCAGTTCAGCAGGGGATCGGCACAGATGGAAAGTCCTTGTATTTGCAAACCACCAATCGCTTAGTGAAATATGATCTGTCGGGAAAGCAAACCGCTGTTGGCGAAAAACTGACCTATCATCACGGCGGGATTACGGTGCATGACGGCAAAGTCTACTGCGCTGTAAGCGAATGTAAAAAAGTGGGTGCCAAACGGCACTGGATCAAAGTTTATGATTGCGAATCACTGCGTTTGATCGCATCCCATGATGTTGGGCAGCACTTTACGGTGTGTGCTGGTGGTATTGCCTACCGCGACGGCAATTTCTTTGTGGCCGAGTCATTTTTCGATGATGAGCATCGTGATCGAATCGTCGAATTCGATGCGGACTTTCGCCACCTTCGCTCCCACCAGGTGAAGTTTCGATCGCCCTATGGAATTCAAGGGCTTGAGTATCTGCCTGATACAGATCAATTTCAGATCCATTCGCATGGGCAGCTCTTTTATCGGATCGATTCCGATTTCGAACCTGCATCGATTCGGTTGGGCAAGGCCGGCATTGAGTTGCAGGACGTCGCTCTGATGAAAGGCGGCAACTTATTGGTCAATAACCGAAAAGCACAGGAATTGTCGGTCGTGCGAGTCGTCCCTGCCGTTCCACCAGCTGCTTCGGTATCGCCGTGATCTGAATGCTGTGAGGGTAGACACCAAAATCGCTGCGATAACCTAACGTTTTGGAAGACCTTCGCCGTTCTATCACTGCAGTGTTGCCAGGAATCTACTTGTTCGGGAAGGATCGTGATTGGTCGTCGGTGTGCGAGGCATTCGGGTGAGATGTTCAAGAGCAAGCGGTCAATCGGCGTAGCGGCAGTGAAAAGCCAGCGTGCGTAAGCATTACCAGGCTGGGGGCTTTATTTCGCGAGCGTTGTGCTTGAATCGTGCCTCAAGATTTTGCGATGGCTTCCTTGATGGCGCGGACTTTGTCGGGGCAGGTGACTCTGCGGCCAACGCCAAACGCGACATTTCCGTGTGCTTGTTGGTCGTCTGCAAGAACACTCGCACTGGCGTGGATTTCTCGAACTCCGGTTTCTGCAATGACTTCTTTCGCGTTTGCGGCAGTGATTCCCGCGCCGGCCAGGATTGCCAACGAATCGATTGTTTCAGTCATCTGTCTAATCAACTGGATCCCATCGCGGGCAGTCGTTTGCTGTCCTGACGTGAGGACTCGATCGAAGCCGAGTGTTTTGATTTTGTGCAACGCGTTGAGCGGATTCGGCACAAGATCAAATGCTCGGTGGAAAGTCGTTTCAAGAGATTCAGTCGCATCCATCAGTCGGCGACAATTCGATTGATCAATTTCACGGTTCGAAGTCAACACTCCGAACACAACACCACGAACACCGATCGACTTTGCCACTCGGATATCCTTGAGCATCGTCTCGATGTCACTGCTTTGATAGACAAATCCACCATCGTGTGGTCGGATCATCATCATGACCGGGAGATCCAGCATTTCAACGCACTGTTCGACCAATCCATAGCTTGGGGTCGTGCCACCGCTGGTGAGTGCGCCGCAAACCTCAAGCCGATCAGCTCCCCCGTTTTGGGCAGCCACCGCCGATGCGAATGAGTCGATGCAGACTTCGAGCTTAACAGTCAATGCGATGCTCTTGGGAAGGGCTATGAGTGGTTGGCTACTATGCCGCTAGACGACTATTTCGCCGCTAGACGACTATTTCGCCGATAGGCGACTATTTCGCCGAGAGGCGACTGGGAGCCGTTACCATTCGATTGCCCTTTTGCTTGTCGTACACGGCATAGTCGAATCCTGGTTGAATGCAGTAGCCACCTGACCTGCCAAGTTTGTCGATTGCGATGAAACCGACTTGGAAATCTTTCCAATCGGGGTTTTTTGCGATCACCCGTTCAGTTGCCAATCGGCACGCGTCTTGGGGTGAGTTTCCCTGCCGCATGAGTTCGACAACCAGGAAACTGCCAACGGCTCGGATGACCGCTTCCCCAACGCCCGTTGCACTGGCAGCACCGACTTCATTGTCGACGTAGAGTCCCGCACCAATGATTGGCGAATCACCGACTCGCCCGGGCAATTTCCACGCCAGCCCGCTGGTTGTGCAAGCACCTGACAGGTTTCCCTTCGCATCGATCGAAACCATGCCAATTGTGTCATGGTTTTCGATGTTCACTTCTCGGTGTTTGAGAGCATCGGGATGCTCGGCCTTCCACTTTTTCCATTGTTTCATTGACTCGGGTGTGAGAAGTGCTTTCTCTTCGAATCCATTGGCGAGGGCGAATTGCTTGGCGCCTTCCCCGACCATCATGACGTGAGGAGTTTTTTCCATCACCATGCGGGCGACTGAAATCGGGTTTTCGATTCCTTTCAGATAGGCGACGGATCCACAGTCACCATTTTCATCCATGATGCACGCGTCCAGGGTTACTTGCCCCGAAGCATCTGGCAGTCCGCCTAGGCCGACACTTCCGACTTTGGGATCCGATTCACTTTCACGTACACCTGCCTCGACAGCATCGAGTGCGCGACCACCTTTGGAGAGGATTTTCCAGGCAGCCTCATTTGCCGCGAGGCCGTGACGCCACGTCGATACCACCAAAGGGCGTATGGGAGTTGGTTTGATCTGTGCTCTTGCTGTGATTTGTCCCGCAGCGACCATCGCAGTCGCGCCCAATAGGTGGCGTCGAGATATCATTGGAATTCCTCTGTAGTCTTGCGGCGATGTAAATTGGTTTTATTGGTTAGCTTTTGGTTCGGTGAAATTCAGTTCAGTCGCGATCGAAATGCTCGTTTCGGAGGCTGTATTGAATGGTCTGCAAACTCCGGGCGTTCCCCACAAATCAAACTCCCAAACGATCGTATTAGAAACGTTAGGTAGAGAGCTCTTGTCGAGAATGATTCGATGTGAAAGCTCACCGTTGCAACGCGACTAACCGACGGATGGGCGAGTTTTCGGCAGATTTGATCGCCTGTGCGGATGATGTCGATTGCTGCAGGAAGCGTTCATCATAGCTGTGAATACGATCAGCGTGTATTTCAATCGAACGCGGGTGGAACAAAATGAATTGAGTCGCATTTCTTTTTCAGCAGCTAGGTTTTGAAAACATCTGAATCGTTGAGTTCTATACGGCAAAAAAATGTTAGACTGACCGCGGTCAGGGTGTTGTGCGCGCGAGTGTTTTTTTGAACGTGATCCTCGAATGGTGGATCAAGACTCTTCGGATTCGGTTCTGCTTTGTAAATGCAAAACGGTATTTGGCGTTTGGGCTGCAAGCTCGCTTGAGAGATTTCCCTGTTTCATCGCGAGAGGCATTTGACTGAAAAATGATTTGCGGCATTTCGGCAGGACCACAGGCAGTCGGGAGTCTCGCTTGTGGAAAGTCACTTGCGAAAACGATGGCACGTATTTGGCTGCATCTAAGAAAAAGACTTCGAGATTTAAGAGGAAGGCAAAATGAAACGCCGTGAATTGCTTCTCGCTGCTACTGCCTTGCCAATGCTTTGGCCCAGCCAGGGTTCTACGTTTGCCAAGTCGCCCTTGGCGGATCGCCAACGCCGCGACGAATCGAAAGTGCCGCTTGGTTTCGATGGTCACTCGATGCGAGCGATGAAGTGGAAGGCACCCCAGTTTGTTCAGTTCGCTGCGGAGCAGAATCTGGACGCGGTGCTAATCAACAATCTGCCATTGTTCGAGAGTCTGGAGGAGGCATATTTGCGACGGCTGAAGGATCAAGCTGACAAGCATGATTTGAAGATTTTTATGGGGGCAGGCAGTATCTGTGAAAACGGATCGTCTTTTAATCGTAAGTATGGGGATGCTGCAACGTTTTGCAGAAAGCGATCGATGCTGCCAAAATCCTGGGGTCACCAGTTGTGACAGTCAGGATCGGTAGTTTGAAGGATCGTTTTCTTGAGGGTGGCATCCGACCTCGAATCGATGCCTCGGTCAAAGTGCTTAAATTGCTCCGCAATCGCGCGGTTGATGCCGGTATCAAATTTGGATTTGAAAATCATGGCGGTGATCTCCGCAGCGAAGAAGTGCTCGACATCATCAATGAGGTTGGGGCCGACGCGTGTGGTTCGATGTTGGACCCCGGCAATTCGGTTTGGGTGATGGAAGATCCAATGCAACAACTTCAACTGCTCGGCAAGCATGTCGTTTGCACGAGCATCCGAGACTATATGGTTTGGGAGTCGGAGGAGGGCGCGACATTCCAGTGGACGGCAGTCGGTGAAGGCTTGATGGATGTGCCGACCTACGTGCAACAGCTCGCCACGATGTGTCCTGGTGTGCCGCTGTTTGTTGAGACGATTTCCAATTCGCCACGGCCGATTCCATTTCTAACGAACCCGTGGTGGAGTGGATTTGACGACCTACCTGCCGCTGGAATCGCCGACTTCCTTGCCTTGTGCAGACGAGGGCAGCCCATCCAAGTGGATGAACCGCCAGAGGGAATGAATCAGAAAGAGTTTGATCAGCAGCACCAACGGAAAGAATTTCTCAAGAGCGTTGAATTTCTGCGTCGCCATGGTGCCGGCCAGATAACATGAGTGACGACGAATCTGAAAAGCGAGATCCACGGCTGAGATCTCGATCAACGCAATTAATTGCTCGAAATGTTAGGAACCTGATGAACCGATTGTCGCGATGTCTTTTGTTGATAACGCTGCTTGGTGCGTCGCTGAGTTCGTCTGTCGCGGAAGCGAAAAAGCCGAATGTCTTGTTCATCGTTTGTGACGATCTGAATACCCACGTTTCAACATCCGGATACCCGCACATCAGCACGCCAGCTTTTGATGAGTTAGCGGCTGCCGGCATGACCTTTCGTCGAGCCTATTGTCAGTATCCCGTTTGTGGGCCATCTCGGGCTTCATTCTTGCATGGCTTGTACCCTCAGTCGACGACCATCCTGAGCAATCAGACCGACATCCGGGAATTGCGACCGGGGACCGTTTCGATGCCGCAACGCTTCAAGGATTCTGGCTATTGGACCGGAGCCGTTGGCAAGATCTTTCACAACACGAAGGTCGATCCCGGTGAGGTTGCCTGGCACGAGATGTTGCGATTCGAAAATGACGAGATGCCGATGGTGACACCGCTTCGTGAGGAATTTGAAGCGAAGAACGGGCCGGTCACGGAGGGGAAATCACGCCGTTTGTGGCGCCAGTTTTATCCGACGATCGCCAAGCAGACAAAAGGTCAGAAACCGGGTTGGGGGCCGACTGGTTTAACCGATAGCCAACATAAAGATGGAAAGAATGCCCGCCAGATTGCGAACTGGCTGAACAACCACGCACATGGTGATCAACCTTTCTTCATGGCCTGCGGTATCCAGAAACCGCACATTCCTTTTCTCGCGCCGGACAAATACTTTGCGATGTATCCACCCGCAGAGTTGAAGTTCACGCCTGCATCAATGGAATTCTGGAAACAGGCCCCAATGCTTGCCCGCACAAAGCGGTACGAAGGTTTCGGCTTTGAGTTTGGTGTTGAAAACGATTCCCTACGCCGCGAATACATGCAGGCTTACCATGCCTGCATCTCCTTTATCGACGCCCAGATTGGCCTTGTGTTTGACGCACTGCACCAATCTGGTCACTGGGATGACACAATCGTGGTGCTGACATCTGACCACGGATACCTGCTGGGCGAAAAGTTCATGTGGGGCAAAGTCATGCTGTTCGAAACTTGCGACCGTGTTCCCTTGGTAATCCGAGTTCCCGGCCAGACCAAGGCAGGTTCAACCAGTGAAGGGCTCGTCGAACTCGTCGATCTGTTTCCGACACTTGCTGAACTGTGCGGTGTCACGCCGCCAAGTGAATTGCAGGGAACCAGCCTCGTTCCGATGCTCCGCGATGCAAGTATCCCGGGTAAGAAAGTCGCTTACACGGTCGTCATGCGAGGCTCCAAGATCGGGAAAGCGATTCGAACCAACCAGTGGCACTACACCTCGTGGCCAGATGGTAGCGAAGAACTGTATGACTTAAAAACCGATCCGCACGAGGACACGAACTTGGTGAATGCTTCGAAGCATCTGCAAACGGTCAAGTCGATGCGGCAACTTTTAATACAAGCAGAATCCAACGCAGCGTCTCGTGCACGGTGAGGCCTCGTTGCCTCAACTGATGGTAATAAAATCCCCTGAATTTGCCGTGGAGCTTCCGCAGTGACTGTGGATCCGAGCTTGCCTGATTGCGAGCCTGCCTGATTGTGGAGGGCGATCCGAAGCAAGCCACCGATCAGCTCGTTTCAACGACACCTAAACTCCATCGTCGACGACAAAACAATTTCCCAGTGTTTTAAACGGCTACACCGATGAATATGCTGACTCGACTTGGCAGCTTTCTCTTGTTCCTGATCGCGGGTGACGTTGTCGCAAGCGATTGGCCGATGTATCGCAAGGACATGGGGCGTACGGCGGTCTGCGCGTCCGAAATGCCAAGCAAACTAACGCTTCAGTGGAAGCGGCAATTGCCGCCTCTGAAACCGGCTTTTCATAGTCCGCGATTGCAGTTCGATGCGGGTTACGAACCGGTTGCCGCAGGTGGCATGCTACTTGTCGCTTCGTCTGAGACTGACTCCGTCACCGCCTACGATGCCAGCACCGGTGATCTCCGCTGGGTATTTCGAACCAATGGTCCCGTGCGATGCGCACCGGCGATCTGGCAGGATCGCGTTTGTTTTGGTTCTGATGATGGCTATCTCTATTGTTTGGACCTCCAAACAGGAAAGCCAGTTTGGAAGCATCGTGCCGCACCGAGTGATCGTCGACTGCTGGGCAATCGAAGGTTGATTTCAGTTTGGCCGGTGCGAGGTGGTCCGGTTGTCGCTGATGGGCGGGTTTATTTTGCCGCTGGAGTTTGGCCGTTCGAGGGTGTGTTCCTCTATTGCATGGACATTGCGACCGGTGATGTTGTTTGGCGGAATGATCGCATGGGGTATCTGTTCGGACGCCAGCCCCACCAGACAGAGGCGATCGGCGGATTGGCTCCGCAAGGTTACTTGGTGATTGATCGGGACGAATTAATCGTGCCCTGCTCGACTGCTTTTCCGGCACGGTTCAATCGACATGATGGGTCTCTGATCGAATTTCAACTTCCGGGGCCCGGTCGTTTGCCGGGAGGCTGGTTTTCGCAAGTCGACCTCGATACGGCGCGAGCGGTTCGGCGAGGCACCATCGCGTTTGACGATGTCGTTAACCGTCAACTGCACGAGGACAAAGAGCACAGAGCACCTGGCGGCGTCTCGGGATTAAGTCGAATGATTCGAGCGGGTGATACCGAATGGAATTTCGACGATGGGTTTCTGGGAGTCGACGGAAAAATCCACAGCATGATCGTCGCGGAAGAACGAGTTTTCGTCGTAACGCGAAGCGGCAGCCTCTACTGCTTTTCTGAGGGGCCAGGTTCGGATGGCGAAGTGGAGCATTGGAGACGACGAAGCGATGATTTGCCGACGGAGCCAGCCCGCGTCAAGCAAGCGACCGAATTAGTCTCCGCCGTTAAGCATGACCGTGGCATGGCGATTGTTCTTGGGCTGACGGATGGTGGATTGGTGCGATCGCTCGTCCAAGAAACGAATTTTCAAATTGCCGCGTTTGATGACAGCACCGAACGAGTTGCAGCCCTGCGGCATACGCTTGAGGATGCTGGTGTCTCTGCTTCACGAGCCGCCGTCATTCATTGCGACCTCAATGATTTGAAATTACCACCCTATCTTGCGATGCTAGTCACGACCGAGCGAAACGACGACGATCGGCAACCACCGCTACAAGCTTTGCATCCCTTCGGTGGTGTCGCTGCGATGGGCAAACTGATGGTTGAGGGGAACAGTGGTAATAGGTTGGTGACGGACGACGGCCAATTTGTGTTTGAAACATTCAACGGCCGGCAGATCGTCCGCCGTGTTGGTCCGATTCCCGGTGCAACGGAATATGCTGGCGAATGGGCTCACAGCGAAGATGCATTGGTTCGCTTTCCATTGGGAGTTTTGTGGTTCGATGACTCGCTGGCCCATTTCAAGCGTTCGCCACAGCCGAGATTTGTCGATGACGTGATGATTTCTCGGCCCAAGGATTGGCAGCGCGAGAGATTTACGGGCAGTAATAAAAAGGACTACCCACTGTTGCCATTTGCACTTTCGGACATCTACACCGGCCGCTTGCTGGCTGACGACGAGAAAGCTGAACTGCGAGAAACACTCTTACCAAGCGATTCGGGAAAAATGGAACCGAGTCAGTATCGTCCGCCACGGCAAACCAACCCGAGCAAGCCCAAGCAACCGGTTGTCGGTCAGAGAACCAATCCGCTGACGGGGTTAGTGGAGCCGCGCGCGTTTCCGAAAACCTACGGCTGCGATGGTGGTGTGGACTATGGCCTGTTGTACACGCTGCGAAGTGGTACCCCCGCGTACTACGACAAGACGATCGAAAGCGGCACGGTGTTTTTAAGTGGTCCCCGCAGTGGCTGCACCAACAGCATCATCCCATCCGGTGGACTGCTGAACGTGCCGTATTTTTATGAGGGCTGCACTTGCAGTTACCCTCTGCCATCCGCACTGTCGTTGGTGCCGATGCCACAACGGTTCGAGCAATGGGCCTCTTGGGGCGATATGAAGATCGCGGCAAATTCGATTGAGCGAATTGGAGTGAACTTCGGTGCGCCCGGCGATCGGATGACGCGTGAAGGGACGCTTTGGTTGGACTATCCCTCGGTAGGCGGCCCTTCGCCGGCGATTGATGTCCAGCAATCGCCAGCCGATGTGACCTACAGGTACTACCACAGCCTGTGGATCAGCCAAGAAGATCAACGGCCTTGGGTCTCCGCGTCAATGGCCGAGGGGCTTCGGTCGGTCGTTATCAACGATTTGAAGCCAGGCAAATACGAGGTGTCGCTTTACTTTGCCGAGCCTGCAGGCAGCAAGCTTGGTGAGCGGGTGCAGGATGTGCATCTGCAAGGCACGAAGGCACTGAGCGGATTTGATTTGCTCGCCGTTTCCGGCGTCCCGATGAAAGGTGTCGTCATCCGCCGGACTGACATCGAAATTGGTAGTGATGGGAGGCTCTCGCTGGGACTGACGGCTGTCAGGGGAACCACGTTGATCAGTGGGATTGAGCTTCGACGCCAAGCGAACTCGCGATAGGGCATCGTTTCACTCGAGGCGGTTGATGTGGGGGGCTCGCAATGAACGTCTGCCGTTGTGGTTCCCACGAGTTCTTGGTGGTTTCTACGCGATCTCTGTGGTCGCTACGCGATCCGGCGATGTCGTGAAGTGGCAAATCGCAATCGACGATTGACGATCCGATTCTGCAGGTTCTAATTCCCTCGTCATGCGAATTTGACGCGTTCGTTAGTGGATGCGTTGCGTTTGCGTGGGTTTGTAAAAAACGTTTCCTTGTTCCCAGAGAATTTGTTGTGTTTCGACGTTTGCTGCTCTTCCTGTTTGCCCTGATTCCGATTGCGGTGCCTGTGTCTGCTCAGGAGTCGCTTCCCTTTCCACCCACCCCTTCGAATTCGAGGGCAGGGTTGACCATCCAGACTTCGACCCATCAAAAGCGGGTTCCGGTTCGCCGACTTCCGGAGGATGCCCCCAATATCCTGATCGTCTTGATTGATGATGTTGGTCCAGGAACGGCTTCAACCTACGGTGGCGAGATTTCCACGCCGACGCTTGATCGGGTTGCCCAAGCTGGGATTTCTTACAATCGTTTTCATTCAACAGCGATGTGTTCGCCGACCCGTGCAGCGTTATTGACGGGACGCAATCACACCCGAGTTGGAAATGGGCAAATCTGCGAATTGGCCAATGACTGGGATGGTTTTAGTGGAGCGATTCCGAAGACCTCCGCAACAGTCGCCGAGATTTTGAAAGACTATGGCTATAACACTGGCGCATGGGGCAAGTGGCACAATACCCCAGCAGAGGAAACGACTTCGAAGGGTCCTTTCGATCGCTGGCCGACCGGCTACGGGTTCGAATATTTTTACGGCTTCTTGGCAGGCGAGGCATCGCAATACGAGCCCCACTTGGTTCGCAACACAACGCCCGTCAATCCTCGCGAACTCGAGCGCGAAGACTACCACGTGAGTGAGGATTTGGCTGATGACGCAATTCGATGGTTGCGTGAACAGCAATCCTTCTCGCCCGACAAGCCGTTTCTCATGTACTGGGCATCGGGTTGTGCACACGGGCCACACCAAGTCATGAAAGAGTGGGCCGATAAGTACAAGGGGAAATTTGACGACGGTTGGGACGCCTACCGCGAGCGGACGTTCAAGCGGGCCAAGGAGATGGGCTGGATTCCTCAGAACGCGCAGTTGACACCTCGCCCCGATTCATTGCCGGCCTGGGATTTGCTTCCAGAGAGCGAGAAGCCGTTTCAGCGACGTTTGATGGAAGTGTTTGCGGGTTTCGTCGAGCATACCGATCATCAAGTGGGCCGAATCCTCGACGAGATTGAGGAACAGGGGCGGCGTGACAATACCCTCGTCTTCTATATCTGGGGCGATAATGGTTCGTCCGCCGAGGGGCAAAACGGCACCATCAGCGAATTGTTGGCACAGAACGGAATTCCAACCAAGATTGAAGATCACATCCGCGCCCTGGATGAACTTGGCGGGCTCGATGTGCTTGGAAGTCCCAAGACTGACAACATGTATCACGCTGGTTGGGCGTGGGCTGGAAGTACCCCGTATCAATCAACGAAGCTTATCGCCGCTCACTTCGGTGGCACTCGACAGCCGATGGCCGTGTCTTGGCCTGCTCGGCTAAAGCACGACAACGTTGCCAGGCCCCAATTTCACCACGTGATCGACATCGCGCCGACGATTTACGAGATCCTTGATATCACACCACCAAAAACGGTGAATGGAATCTTCCAGGATTCACTCGATGGTACCAGTATGGCTTACACCTTCGATGATCCTGAGGCCGAAGGGCAGCTTCAGACGCAGTTCTTCGACATCATGGGCAGTCGTGGTATCTACCACGATGGTTGGTTTGCAGGCACCTTCGGTCCGCGGACTCCCTGGATTCCCGGAACACCAGCCGGGATCCTTGAGTGGAATCCCCAGAATGATCCGTGGGAACTCTACAACCTGAAAGAAGATTGGAGCCAGGCGAATGATCTCGCTGCGGAGATGCCAGAGAAGGTTGAGGAACTAAAGAGTATGTTCCTAGTCGAAGCGACAAAAAATCAGGACCTTCCAATCGGTGGCGGCCTTTGGACCATCGCCTTTCATCCCGAGGATGCTCCCGCGACACCGTTCACTCGTTGGACGTTTCGTGGTCCGATGGAACGGATGCCCGAATTCGCGGCTCCCAAATTAGGAAAGTTCAATAACGATGTTCGCATCGAAGCCAACGTGCCTGAAAAAGCAAACGGTGTGCTGTACGCTCTCGGAGGTTTCGCAGGTGGGTTGTCGCTCTTTATGCAAGATGGCTATCTCGTGTACGAGTACAACCTGTTTGAGATTCAGCGGACTCGTTTTCGGTCCAAGCAGCCGATCGGAAGCGGAGACTTGGTAATCGAGGTCAAATCACGACTCGCCAAGCCTGTCCCCGCATCACCGCTTGATGTGCAGATCAGCGTGAACGGAAAAGCTGTGGCTGGGGGACTTGTCCCGATGACCGCGCCACTGACTTTCACCGCGAATGATTGCCTGGACATTGGTTTCGATTGGGGATCACCAGTCTCGACGGAGTACTTTGACGAAGCGCCATTCGCTTTCGAAGGTACGCTCGGTACGACGACGATTTCTTACAGCGATCAGTAATCGCGTAAACGGTGTTTGAGCGCTCGGTTCGCCGGGCGCTCGTGCCCGGCGAGTTGTGCCCGGCGAGTTGTGCCCGGCGAGTTGAGCCCGGCGAGTTGAGCCCGG
>JAQWPZ010000002.1 GCA_029245125.1 Rubripirellula sp. | reverse complement strand
TGATTGGGCTGGCGTGTGATTGGGCTGGCGTGTGATTGGGCTGGCGTGTGATTGGGCTGGCGTGTGATTGGGCTGGCGTGTGATTGGGCTGGCGTGTGATTGGGCTGGCGTTGGGGGTGTCGTCTGCCTGCGAGGCTTTTGGATGGTTGCGATCGATCCTGAGCCGGCATCTTGGTTGTCTAAGCCAAGCGATTGGAATACCACTCACGCAATGCTTTTTTGTTGATCTTGCCTGCCGCGGTGAGTGGGATTTCCGAAACGAATTCAACGTGATCGGGTAACCACCATTTTGCCACCTTTCCGGTCATGAAATCCAGGATTTGCTGGCCGGTAACGTTGCTGTCCGTAGCGGATTGGACAATCAGCAGCGGCCGCTCCTGCCATGTTTCGTCATGGATTCCAATGACTGCTGCCAGGATGACTTCGGGATGCCCGGTCGCGATGTTTTCTAGTTCGACACTGCTGATCCATTCACCGCCCGATTTGATCAGATCTTTGGCCCGGTCGGTGATCTGCATGTACCCGTAGGGATCGATCGTGGCGATGTCACCTGTGTCCAGCCAACCGTCTTGATCGAACGCATCGAATTCTGCTTTGTAATATCGTTGCATCACCCAGAGGCCTTTGATCATCAAGCGGCCCATGGTCACACCATCATGCGGAAGCTCTGCTCCTTCGTCATTGATGATTTTGAGGTTCACTCCAAAAACAGGTTTCCCCTGCTTGACGCGGATCTTTTGTTTCTCAGCAGGACTGAGTGAATCCACTTCGTTTGTCAAACGGCACATCGTTCCTGTGGGGTTGGCTTCGGTCATTCCCCAAGCATGAACAACGTGGACGTTATAACGCTGTTCAAATTTTTCGATCATGCTGCAGGGAACGGCCGATCCACCAATCAGAACTTGGCGGAGTGAATCGAGTTGACCACCTTGCTTGTCCAAGTGCGCAAAGAGCATCTTCCACAATGTCGGAACTGCGGCTGAGAATGTGACTTGTTCCGTCTCGATCAACGAGTGCACGCTGTTGCCATCGAGTTGCGATCCGGGCAGGACGAGTTTTGCGCCCGCCATCGGGCAGGAGTATGCGAGTCCCCAGCTGTTGGCATGAAACATTGGAACTGTCATTAACACTACATCGCGGCCGCTGATGCCATTTGCTTCGCCACTGTTGATCGCATAGGAGTGCAGCAAATTCGAGCGGTGCGTGTACAGCACCCCTTTGGGATCACCGGTCGTTCCAGAGGTATAGCAGAGTGACGATGGAGTGTTTTCATCAAGCTCTGGCCAGGTGAACTCATCCGACTGGTCGGCGATCAGTTTCTCGTAGCAATGGACGTTGGGTAACGTCGTTTGTGGCTGGTGCTCCTCATCGGTCATCACGATGATTTGTTGGAGACTCGTGAGTTGTGGCCATAGCTCTTCAAGTTGTGGCACGAATGCAGCATCCAGCAGCAGGACGCTGTCTTCGGCATGATTCAGAATGTAGACAATTTGTTGCTTAAACAGGCGGGGATTTACCGTATGGCAAATTGCACCCTGCCCCGCGATCGCGTACCACGCTTCCAGGTGGCGATGAGTGTTCCACGCCATGGTCGCAACGCGGTCGCCCGATTTCACACCAATTGATTGCAGTGCGTTGGCTAGTTGCTTGGTTCGCCGTAACGCTTCCGCATAGGTGTAGCGATGAATCGAGCCATTCTCCGTTTGTCGCGTGACAATCTCCACTCGCCCATGGAATCGCGCGGCGTGCTCTAACGCGTGAGCGATTGAAAGTGGTTCGTTCTGCATGATGGAAAGACTCTCTCGTGGTCGTTGAGAGATTCGATTTCGAAATGGTGGAATGAAGGATCGGGATTCAGCAAGATTCCGGTTTCGGCAAGATTTTGGTGCCGCAGGGAATCGATCGTTGCGGTCTGGGGCAAGCAGAGTCCCGACTCGGGAGTACCGTCTTCGGATGACGCCATCAATCGGCTTCACTCTTGATGCGGACGACGGTGTTCCCACGACCGCGATTTTGTTCGAACAGTTCGAACGCTTGCAAGAAGTCATCCAATGCAAAAGTCCGATCGACTCGTGGTTGAACAGCTCCTTTGGCCAGGAAAGCGAGAATCTCTTGAACGTTTTGGCGATGTTGTGTGGGATAAAGTTTTGCCCATTCCGCCCACAAACTGCCGACTGCTGCGGCCTGTTTGATCAGCAGCATGCCTGGCCGAATCGGTTTTTGCCCGGCAGTGAATCCAACCAAAACAAGTTTTCCCAGTGGTCGCACGGTGGAAACCAATGCTGCCTCGAATAATTCACCTTGAACCATATCGATAACGGCGTCCACGCCGGCGGGGTGTCCGAGGTCAGCGGCCGCTTCGTTGGCCTTCGCTTTGAAGTCTCGAAAGCTTGCTCTGTCGTGACCGTAGCAGAGCACGACATCCGCCCCGGCTTGTCGGGGAAAGTCTGCTTTCTCTTCTGAGCTGACTCCCGCAATGACTTTCGCTCCCATCGCTTTGGCGAGCTCGACCGCTGCCATACCAACGCCTCCCGATGCGCCATCGATGAGGACCAATCCGCCTGCCGAAATCTCGCCGACCACTTTGAGCGAGTGATAAGCGGAAACGTAGTTGCGGCTGAGGTTGGCGCAGGCGGAGAGATCAATTCCTTCGGGAGCTTGCCATACCGATTCAGCCGGTGCTTTCGCGATTTCTGCCAAGCCTCCGATCGGCAATTTCGCAATCACGCGATCGCCACATTGAAAGTTCGAAACACCCTCGCCAACTTCACGGATGACACCGCTGACATCAACGGCAGGGATGTAAGGGACGGGAGGCCGTTCCTGATAGAAACCCTGTGCCTGAAATGCATCGGGGAATTGCACGCCCGTGTAATGCACATCGATCAAGACGGATCCTGCTTCGCACTGCGGTGCCGGCAGTTCGTCAAGCGATAAAACTTCACTCAGTGGGTCTGGTTTGGGTAGTGGTTTGTCGTGCTGATCAAATCCAGCATATCGATGACACTGTACCGCTCGCATCCTTCCGTTCATCCCATCCTGCAATTGAATTTAGAGGAGGCATCAGGCCCGCTGCTGCGCGAATCCAAGATCCGTCCTGCCGCGATTGCCCTCCATCGCGACGGCGAGTGAAGATTCCGAGATATGGCTCCAACAGGATCATATCGCGTGGAGAATTCGGCAGGACGAACCGCCCAGGCTGGCAAGTTACCCTGGGTAATCCGCGACGTAAACCGCCTTGACTTGGGTGTAATCGGTCAGCGTCTCTTCGCAGTTGACGCCCGCACCCGGTCCGCCGGAAATCCCTTGCCCCGAATAGGGCAATCCGTAGGCGATCATGTTGTGGCAATTGACTTGGGCGGTGCCATCACGGAATTGTTTCGCCAAATCGATTCCGCGTTGGGTGTCTTTGGTCCAGACGCTGGCTCCCAGGCCGTACGGTGAACTGTTCGCCAATTGCAGAGCCTGCTCGGCAGAGGATACGGGACAGATTGTGGCGAAGCAGTGGAAGACTTCATCGGGATTGCAGGCCACCTCAGGCTGAGTTTGGTAGAGCGCCGGCCGAACGTAGTATCCCTCTTTTCCAGCGACCTCCGCCGGTCCCCCTTCGACGAGTGGTTGGCCACCGCGGGCGGTCGCTTGTTGTTGAGCTGTCAGGATTCGTGAGCGCTGTGTTGCGTTGATCACGGCCCCCAATTGAGTGCCGGCATCCGCTTGATAGCCGATTTTCAAGCTGCGAAAGAAATCACGCTGAGCATCGATGAAATCATCAGCGATTTTCTGATCGACAAAGATGCGATGAATCGTGCAACAGGTTTGGCCGAAGTGTTGATTGGTGTGACGACCAATCTTGCGGGCAACAACGGCCGGATCAGCATCCTCTAAGACGATTGCTGAGCCGTTACCACCCATCTCACGCTTCATTCGTGTTCCATGCCGGTCGCAAGTTCGCAGGATGTGTTGGCCGACGCCGGGTGATCCCGTAAACGAAATGTATCGGACCAGTGGATTCTCAGCGATGAATTGACCGGTCAATTCACCACGCCCCGGCAATACATTGATCACTCCCGGCGGAAATCCAGCCTCTTCCGCCAACTTGGCGATGTAGAGAGCGGAGAGTGGCGTGTCCTCGGCCGGTTTGATCAGGATGCAGTTGCCCGCCAACAATGCTGGGAACATGAACCAGGAAGTCAATACGATCGGATAATTCCAGGGAATGATTCCGGCAACCACGCCCCATGGTTCGCGGTAGGTAAAGCCCTGGGTGTCGGCTGCCACCGCTCGGTGAGCACTATCACCGAGGATTAGTTGGGGGGCGATCGAGCAAAAGTATTCAGCCGTAGCGCGAATCTGTCCGAAATCACCTTCCGCCAGTTCCGACAATTTGCCGCCATCGCGAATTTCGCAGGCCAGCAACACGTCGCGATCACGCTCACACAGTTCCACCAATTTCATCATCAATTCGCAGCGTTCTTCCATCGGGAAGTCTCGCCACCCGCTGACGCCGTTACCAACAAAGGCGCGTTGGGCTGCTTCGGCCGCTGCGTCGACTTGTTCTTGTCCCATTTCGCAAATGCGGGCAAGCACTTCGAGCGAGCCGGGATCAACGGTGTCGATCGATGCATTCATGGCACCACTGATATGCTCACCGTTGATGTAACCACCAAGCGGTTGGCCCCCGTTTTCGCAAAACTGGGTGAACTTTGCAGGCGTTTCAAATTGACGGGCAGTGATCGATTGGATTTCGGTGGCAACGGACATCGCGATACCTCAATTAAAAGAAACGTCGGAAGGGGGTGGGTGGGAAACGGCAGTGCACGCAAGCATAACGTAATCAACCGCTCGGGGCGACTTGCTCTGCCCAGTCAGCCGGCACATCGAATGTTCATTTGAAAGCCTCGCTGCCACCCGGTTTCTGACACTTTGATTTCTATCCATTTCTGTGCGATCTCTTTTTGATCGGCGAATCTATGTTGTCTGGCGAGACGGACAAAACAATTTGATTTGTCAAAAACTCACTCTGCGGATTGCCGCGGAACAGGTGTCGGCCAGAAGTCGACGCGATCAATTCGTTCGAGGTAAGATGGGCGATCAAAATAGTCTCCAGCCAGGGTCGTTCACGATGTCTATTAACTGTTTTCGATGGTTTTCGGTTTTGATGCTGCTAGTCGTCTTGCGGACTGGCTTTGCCCACGCGAATGATCGTATCGTGGATGCGGGTGATTTCGATTCACTGCAAGCGGCGGCGGATGCAATCCCGGCATCGGGCGGTGTTTTGCGAATTCCCCCGGGCACCTATGAAATCACCGAGCCACTGCGGATTTCCACTGGTGACACTCGCATCGAAGGTTCGGGGTCAGCGACCCATATCGTGAATAAGAATCAAGAGAGTTTGCCTGCAATCTTGATCCAAAACCCGAAATTCGTTGACCAGGCGACACCTGCCGATGAACGCTTGTGGCGGGTGACCGCCGCAAATTTTCGGGTAACTGGAAACGAGCAGAGCGGCCACGGCATTGAGGCTCGCTACATCGAAGAAATTCAGATTCAAGGCGTCACAAGCAGTGATCACGGTGGCGACGGAATCCGGCTGCATTTCTGTTACGAGGATCCCCGCGTGAGTGACAGCTTGTTGACCTACAACAAACAGTCCGGGCTTTTTTTGGAAGGTTGTCACGACATCATTGTTTCAGCGAATCAGTTCGAAGAAAACGAAGATGGAGTAACCTGCATCGATTCATTCAATCTGACGATGAGCGGCAACAACCTCGATGATCATCTCGGAGACGGTGTGGTGATCGAGAATACGTACGGCTCAGTGATCGCCAGCAATATGATCGAGGAATGTCAGGGATGGGCAATCGTTTTAGATCGCGATTGTTACGGGATTACGATGTCGGCCAATGTGATCGCGCACGAGTTCAGTGGCGGAATTGATTTGCGAGATGCGCACGGCTGTGCGATTTCAGCCAATACGTTCACGATCGTCAAGAAAGCGGCCCTCGCCATCCGAAGCCAATCAGCAAGCATCACAGTGAGTGGAAACAATTTTAGTGACACGTGGATCGGGAATGATGAAACTGGTAAGCCATTGCAACGCCGCGCAAATGAACCAAGTCGCAGTGAAGAGAGTCCGAATGAGGCGACCGGCATCCTGTTGGAGAATTGCGAAGCAGTTGTGATCTCAGGAAACTTGTTCTCTCGCATGAGTGGCGAAGCGGTCAAGCAAGTTGGCGAGTGTCGAGAAATCTTGCTCAATGGAAACGGCGAGCATCGAGCATCAAGTAAGTGATCATCGAGGGCGGGTGATGCGGCCGTTGAGTGAATCGGACGCAGGCGAGATTCGGGCATCGTTCATCGACCATGTTGTGTTCAATGTGCGATTGAAAACCTGTCAAACCGGAGTCCTGTTAAACGGGAGTCCTGTCAAAAGGGCGATCGCTGCGTAGGGAACTACCTGCCGCCCGAAGGATCGCTGTGATCAACTGGCCGGATGGACGCTCGGATCGCAGCCTGCTGGGAAGAGGTTTGCTGAGGCCTACCGTTATTGCTCTGGTGACGGTGATGCCGGTGGTTCATCTGGACTGCGAACGATGGAAATTCCTGAAACAGCAGGTTTGCCTTGTTGCGGCACGATTTGCAGCTGCAGTTCATCAGCGATCGCGATGTCGGATAGATGTTGAACCTTGAATCGCTGACTCTGATCACTCGGCTGCAGCGTGACGTTCTTGGCAGCGATTTTGTCGCCGATCAATAAGTCAAACACGATTGGTTCTCGAGGCTGTGGATCAGCTGCGGTGAAGTACAGATCAAGATCGTAACGTTCGGCTGGTGTTGTGGTATTCCGCGGGGGGCGTTTCGTTTCGATCAGCAACTTGGGTGCTTTCTTTGCGGCTGATGTACCGGAAACGGCGACGCGTTTTCCAGTGCCGGTGATCAGAAAGCAGATTGAACCGCCCGATTTCCAGTCTGGTCGATCGATCACTTCTTGGATCAACGCTTTCAGGTCAGGCGTTTGTTGGTTGGGTCCCGATTCGTGTTTCTTTTTCCAGTCAGCTGGTTCCCAGGCGACTTCCGCCATCGTGCGCGGACGCGACGAAATGTCGTGGTCATCCTCGCTGAATCGGCGAGCATTGCCGACGTTTTCAGCGGCGATGATTAGAGAGGTTTGCCCCTGCGACGGCTCATCACAGGTGAATTGAATGGTGGCGCTAATGATTGTCGCATCAGGCGGTAGGTTGATGTCATTGAAGCGTATGCCGATATTTTGTGTTTGGTCGTCTTCGGACAACTCCAGATCGCTGCTGGTTCGATCGACCGCACCTTGTTCGTTTTCTTCGGCATCGTCATCCACATGCGAAACAGGGATTCCCTGCGTGACGCCAAACGATGCTGACAGATTCAGGTTAATCCGGATGTCGGTGACCGACCGCGCGCCGGAGGCGAAGATCCATGGCGTGTCACTCTCGGTCATTGTGGAGGAGTGTCGCTGGAAAAAGTCGGCCTCTTGATTGAATTCGATCCACAAGGGTGGCGAATCACCTGCTACCACTGGATGCTCAACCCACAGTAATCCATTTTTGTCGCGGCGGTCGCCCGGTGCACCAAAGTTGATTCCCAAGTGGTTGACGCGTTGCCCAACGGATTGTTCCGACGCTGCCGCATTCACGCTCCACAACTCAACGTCAGGCATGTGTACCAATCCCAGTGACGTTTGGTTTTGATAAGCACAACTGCAGGTGCGGGTGTAATCGGGCGCATTCAGAACGCCATCAGCGACGACCAAATTGGACGTGCATCCAGATTTGAAACCACCCAGGTTGCCTGTGCCTGATTGAGATTTCAGGTCATAGAAGCCTGCGGCTCCAGAGCGAAACGTCAGTAGATTTTCGCTGGCGATGATGTTGTTGCAGCCATAGGCACGGGTGACTCGCCACGGCTGTAGCGTGCCGGTGAGCGGATTCTCAACCAGCTTTGGCTTGCCATCGGTCAGAAAGTACGCCCCGGCCGAGTCGGAATAAGAGTTGGCATTCGTGATGATCAGGTCGTTATGCAAAATGCAGGGGCCAGCGTATTTGCGTTGTTCATCTTTCCACCGAGTTTCGCCGGTGCGTGCAGAATAAGCTGCCATTCCACGGTCGACCTCGTCGTACAAACGGTCGCTCGCCTTGGCTCCCGCTTGCAACAGCACATCGTGCTTTTCGGAGTACCCCAGCCATGTTCCAAAGATCCCTTCGGTGATCTGCCAATTCGGTTTTCCGGTGCGATAGTTCAAGGCGACGATGCGGTACGTTTCGGGGCGTGGCAGACCTCGCCGCAGCATCGCTTCCTCGACCTTTTTAGGATTTCGATCGAGGCAGTAAATTTGGTCACCGCCGGCGACGATTCCGTTGTGCCAGAAACTATGATTGGCAGCGACTTGCCAAAGTTGCTCACCTGTATGTCGATCAAAGCCGATCAAGCCGATGCTGGCGGCCCGGTCCAGACTCTTCGCGCCGAATCCAGCTCGCGATTTTTTAAGATCCTTGTCGGCCGGAAACGAGAGGTCTTTTCGCTGGCCATATTTGGCAAATCCGACCCCTCCAACCAACACATCTTGGTAAACACCGATATAGCCCCAGCTCGGTTCTCCACCCGATTCGTTAGTCGGGATGCGGAAATCGTTCAATGTCTTTCCCGTCGCCGGATCGAGAGCATGACAGACATTTCCTTCGACGACATAAACGCGATCTCCGGTGGCGACATAATTCGTGCCCCGCGCGTTGGCACCCGGAATATGAACCTGGTTGTACTTGGGGTCCAGCGGTACATCTTCGTAAGTGTCGTCGTAGTACAGATCGAAGGTTCCCAGATCTTTGAATTCACGTTTCCAGAGGACGCGTCCGGTGTAAACATCCCGCGCGCTAATCGAGTTCATTCCTTGGATGAACAGGCGGCCTCCAATCACTTGTTCCGGTGGTCCATGGCCGTGCCGGGGAAGAACATCCATGTTGCTGCTGCCGCCGAACCAAAGGATGCCAAGTGGCAGTTTGACTCGTCGGTCGTCTGATTTCAGCGTGTTTGCAATGCTGCCATATTGATGTGTCCAACTGGCGGAACCGGGCAAGGCTCCTTCGCGTTTGACGACCACTCCGAATGGAGCCTGCTCGACCGTTGCTCGTTCCAAACCTGCGTTGGTAATCTGCTTGGCTAGTTGTGCAGGGTCGGATTGTGTCAGGACGCACATCACACCGCCGTAGGGGCGGACCGATTGGTACAGATTGGCGAGTTGGTTGATTTCGAACGTGGGTCCGAGTGAATCGATATCGACAAACATCATGTTGGCAACGTACTGAGGAGCCATGAAGGCATCGGCGCGACTGAGGTGCGCTGTAACGCGCCCGTAGATCGACGCTTTGTCGAGTTCGCGTCGCATGCGATCCACATCACCGGCGTCTTGACTGACAATCGCAAGCTGAGTGAACGGCGAGTTCGCAGCTATTGCTTGAAGTCCCGGCGATTGCCAGGAACCGTGCCAGATCGCGTAGCCCTCGGCATCGCCCGTTGCCAGCAGTGTCTTGGCGACTTCGGAAGATTCTGGAGAGAAAGCGAGTTTCGTGCTGGCGGGCGAGCGGTTCACGTTGGTTGTGGCGGGGCCGTTCCCGAATGCCATCAGTCGACCATCCAGACTGACCGCAAATAGTTTTTGGTCAGCGACGATCAATCTTTGGATCGACACATCCTGCAGTTCAATCGTGTCGAGGACTTTCGGTGACGCTCCATTGGCCGCAAGGCCCACGATCGTGATCGCCGAATCACCCGCGGCAACTAATTTGTTTCCGGCGAGGATCAGATCACCCCGACCATCGATCGGTAGTTCCCAGGCGATGCTTTGGTCGGCCTTGTACGCGCGAATGACGGGACGCTCTTTATCCGACTCAGCCGAGTAAATGAGTTTGTCCGTCAAAACCGGTTCGCTCGGCATGAAGGCGGTCTTGACGCCATCTTTCAGGCGAAAAGCACGGGTCCCTTTGCGGCGAGTGTGGACAAAAAAATGTTTGTCGTTTGCAGTCACGAATGAACCGCCGGTCCCCTTACCACCGGCATTGATTTCAAAATAACGAAGCTTTCCATCGCTGCGTTCAAACACCGCCGGCACGCTTCTGCCACCAGGGACGATCAAGGCGTTCTCGGTGGCGACCAAGGCACCTTGTGGAGCGACGCCTGCAAACGAGGGGGCGCTGTGGGGTTGTTTGGTGTATTGCGAGCCGGTGGTGTCGTTGACCCAGGTGACATCGCCTTGATCAGCATCCAACGCGTAAACAAACGTTCCCATGAATGGCCAAATGCTGCCAGCGAAGTAGACCACGCCGTCACGGACGACCGGTCCGCCCCGAGCCGGCCAAGCCGATGTGAATCGTTGGTTGCCAATCGCGTGTTGAGCACTCGGGGCGCCATTGAATTTCCAGATCAGTTTGCCCTGTTCCGCATCCACGCAATACAGGAACCCGTCATCACTGCTGAAATAAATTTTGCCTTCCCAGCCGACCGGTGGTAAGCGAACGGGAGCCTCCGTGTAAAACGACCAGAGTTCTTGACCGCTGTTCGTATCGAAGGCGGAGAGTTTGTCGGCATCGTTGAATCCGACGAACAGGCGACCATCCATCACAATCGGTTCAAAGACGCGATCGTAGGTCATGAGATCCAGGTTCAACGGATCGTCCCACGCTTGCTTGCGTGGTGTCAGATCAATGGACCAAGCGAGTTGAGGAGCATCCGCGATCGTATTGGGTGACGCCGCACTGCGAGTCGCATCGTACCGCCACATCGGCCAGTCATCGGCTCGGCAGTCGGCAGTCCAGTCGCCAGCCGGCCAGCAAGTCATAGCCAGAAAAGCGAGGATTGGAAGTAACAGACGTCGGATCGGCGAGTTGTAATTCAGGATCGATATCGGCATGGCATTTCGGGACGGAAAACTGGGCCGGCAATGGTTCAGCCGGCGTGTTCGCGGATTCGTTGACAGTATACTACCCGCGGTAGCTGAATTAACGATTTTTGGAGTGGCCAGCGAATACGATACAAAGTTGCTGCAAATTCCACTCAGCAAGTTGTTCAACATAAACACGAATCCGCGGAGACTTGATGATGCAACGACTGGCTTTCACGATGTTTACCACCTTGGTAATTTCACTTTCAGCCGTTCATGCGACGGCTGCCGACCAATGGGTTGCGCTGTTTGACGGCAAAACCTTGGAGGGTTGGCAGAAAGCCGATTTGGGAAAAGCCGAATACAAGGTGGTCGATGGCACGATCTACGGAAAGACCGTCGAAGGCAGCCCAAACACTTTTTTGGCATCCCAAAAACAGTATGCCGATTTTGAACTCGAGTTCGAAGTGAAAGTTCACGACAAATTGAATTCGGGTTGCCAGATTCGGTCACGCGGAAAAACTCAAGCAGATGTGGATGCAGAAGCAAAACGCACCGGTAAGAAAAATCGCAACAATCAACTCGGCCGTTTTCATGGTCCGCAGGTCGAAATCGAATCGAGCCCCGGTCAGGCCGGTTACGTCTATGGGGAGGCCACTGGGCGAGGATGGTTATCGCCTGAACCCCAAGACAAAAAGCATTCGCACGACCACATGCAGAACGGCGAGTGGAATCAATATCGAATTGTCGCCAAGGGACCGCGGATTCAAACGTGGATCAATGGCGAGATGGTTGCCGATCTGACCGATGAAGATATTTATAAGTCGCATCCCAAAGGCCACATCGGCCTGCAGGTTCACGGCATCAAAGCAGGAACCGGCCCCTACGATGTCGCATGGCGTAACATTCGCATTCGCGAGCATTAATTACGGGTTGCAGTGTTTGCAGTTGGCAAATCGCGGGGCTCGTTGGTTTACCCGTCGGTCTTGCGATCTCTCTTGTGTTTGTGTGCAGCGGTGGTTGACAGATGACGAATCGCGATTTGTATCTCAACCACGCTGGAACGAGTTGGCCGAAACCGGACGTCGTTTCTGCTGCCATTGAGGAGGCAATGTCTGCTCCGCCCACGCGGTGGGCTCAACAATTCGAACAGGCTCATCAGGCCATCGCGGATTATTTTGGTGTTCGGGATGCCGAGCAAATTTTACTGACGCCGGGATGCACCTCGGCGCTGGCGGTTGGCATCGGCGACGTCTTCGTAGCGAGTGGAAAGCGTCTGTTAACGAGTCGGTGGGAGCACCATGCCTTGCACCGACCATTGCTGAAACTTGCCTCTACCGGCGGCCCGCTTGAATACATCCCGCACCGCAGTGGTGATGCGACAGGTGAATCTGAATCAGCCATGGCGGTCGGTGCAGCGATCGATCTTGATTGGCTGGGGGCAACATTGTCCAACCAGAATGTGGGATTGGTTGCCATCACTGCGGCTTGCAACGTCACGGGGGAATTGTTGCCTTTTGAAGCGGTGATCCGCATGGCGCACGACAACGGAGCGATGGTTTTGATCGACGCCGCGCAAGTGGTCGGTTGGTTGGATCTGGATTTGCCCGGGCTGGGCGCGGATATGGTCGCATTCGGTGGGCACAAAGGACTGCAATCGCCGTGGGGGATTGGCGGTTTGTATTTGTCTGAACGCGCACAAATGGAATGCGTCTCAGCGGCATGTTCCTTGCCGTCTGGGGATCACAGTAAAACGCCGTCACCACCGCGGCCAGGTTATTGTGACGTCGGTTCGGTCGACCAGATCGCACTGGCGGGACTGCACGCTGCGGTTAAACAATTGCAACAACAGGATGCGGGATCACAGCTTTCCAGAGCACGCGGTCAGATCCAACGGATTCAGTCGCTGCTTCATTCCAAGGGCAATGTGCAAGTGGCTGGGCCAATCGAAGTGGAACGTCGGATGCCGACGCTCGCATTTCGTGTAACGGATGTACCGAGCGGGCAGGTCTCAGCCGATTTTCGCCGGCACGGCATGATGGTTGGTAGTGGGATTCAGTGCGCGCCGCTGGCCCATCAAACTCTGGGTACCGAGTCTTCGGGATTGGTGCGTATTTCTGTCGGACTGGGGCAACCAGACGATGAGACCGACGAGGCTATCGACCGGATGAATTCGATGGCTCTGTTGGGGTAAGCAGGCGATCGTGCGGTGGTTCGGTCTCGGTTGGTACGAGACCTACGGTGCCCACCGCCAGAAAGCAAAGATGCCCGATCGTTTTAGTCGCTTGATTTCGTTATAAAGGCGTCTCATCGGGGGCTGTAGCTCAGTTGGTTAGAGCTGGGGACTCATAATCCCTAGGTCGCGGGTTCAAGTCCTGCCAGCCCTACTTTTTTCGCCCGGGTGCAGACCCACTAAGCCAAGGGGCACTGGGGGACCGAGCACTGGGGAAGAGATAGCCTTCAAATCAGCGGGGCAGCAAACGCTGTCTCAATCTGCTCGCATCACCCTTCCGCGACTCAGGTGCGAACGTTCTATTTGTCCGGTGTCGCTTTGGTCGCTTGTGCGGGGATCTCGATGTTGAGCGAGCCCGAGGTTAACGTCCCTTTCCAATCCGAGGCCTGTTGGTCAACGACTAACACTGCCGTGATGCGGTATTTGCCTGGGCGTAGGCGATCCGATTTCTCTTGCAATCGCCAGGGTGCGTTGTTTCCGTTGCGCAGGGCGACATTCACTGCCTCTGGCCACGCAGCTTCCCCGGCGGCGAGCTTGATTTGCCTGCGTCTCCCTTCCTCAGCATCAACCTGAAAATTGACCAACTCGCGACCACTTTCGCGGAGAGTGTTTTGCGATAAGTCAGACTCAGGGCGAGCCTTGTCCAAAATCCTTAGATGATTGGTGCTCTGATACGTCACCACCACCGGTTGGTCACCTTCCTCGGGTGTGAGAAGGATTTTTGATGCGAGGACTGCGCCGTCATCACCAAGGGCGAGGCAATCCCAGATGGAAGGCAAGAGTTGCATGTCCTGGCTCCCAGTATTCCGCAGGTGGACCGTCACGTTTAGAGTGCCGCTCTTCGAGATCGCGTTATCAAACCCTTCGATCTCGTGAGTCTTGGTCATTTTTGCCGGCGGCGAGATTCCCAGTTGCAGGCCATCGGTCACTGCACCCCAGGTAATTCCGTCAGCCTCATTTTTCTCGATCGCTTCTTCTGAGCAAGCGATGGCGACGGTACAAAACAAAGCGTAAATGGCAGCAAAGATAAGTCGCATTGGAGAAGTTCTTTGTCGGGGGATTAAGCACCAAAATCCTCATGGATCAAACCACTTTTGAAGCAGTGAAGCTCCGAATGAGCAGCGATCAGTGGAATCTTTTACGCACTTGTAACGATGCGACGGCACCAAATCTTAGGAGAAATCGAAGAAGTTTTTCAAAGGGATACGGGCTCCGTATCGGAGTAATGCGTTCGGATCTGATTTTGGTGCTATTCTCCGCTCGTCACGGCATTGTGCACTCACGGCATTGTGCAGATTGATCAGACGTCAATAGAAGCTACGACTACGAATGGATCAGTGACTCAAGCCAACAACCCAAGAGAACCGCTTTGCGGCGGTCACTCACCATTGAACCATCGCAGTGCTTACGGCCTGCACGATGACCTGTAAATCCCGAGCCTGTAACTCTGTCAGCCGGCTGTTTAGGTTGCTTGGTCAGGTACTGGGATGGGCACGTTTTCTAGATCTGGGTTGCTTGGTACCGAATCCATCTTTGGTTCAACGGCCCGAAAGTTGTCCGGCATCATTTGAGGGTCCGCATACTCAATCATTGGCTGCTCAATCATGGTCGATTGCCCGACAATGGGAGCATGCCCGAGGGTGACCGTATTGGTGCGGCTCAATTGGCTATCGCATGGCCCGCAGGATCCGCATGGCGCGGTCTGTTTGCAGTCGTTCGACTTCCCACGCCAGAAACGCAAGCCTGAGCAGTTGCAGCCAGCCATCGGCAGCACGAGAAGACAAATCACTTGAATGGACGGGGCGTAACGCACGGGCGCGTCTCCGGTAGTTGGTGACAGCATCCGTGCGATGAAAGGAATTCCCTACTCCTGAGTCATACACCTTCGGTATCCGGCAGCCTCCAGGTCGATCAAATTTGAAAGAACAACGATCAACCCGGTCATAACAGTTGCGCAGAGTTCACGCGGTAGTGACAAAATACCGGTCGGGTAGAACGGCCCGTCATGATTCCAGAAAATCGGTCTGTTTCATTGCACGCTTGGATCAAAAGAGTGCTTGCAGAGATTTGTGGGCAGCCGCGAGATGTTTTTCCGGCCTGGGAATTCGAGTTTTCAAGTGCAATGATGACTGGTCGCTAGGCATCCAAATCAACCCCACCGCAAAGAAACTATTGTGAGGTGATTTTGCGAATTGAATCTGTTCAGAATTCGAACGGTCTCCGTTTGTCAGTCTGATTTGAGTTGCTGTTCGATGGGGCAAGTCTTTTCGGAAACGGTGTTGCCGGTGTGTAAGGTGCTCTTTCGTTCGATCAACAGAATCCAACATTCATCCTCGGCGACAGGATTATGACGGACACCTTTCGGAACGACGAACATTTCACCTTCCTTCAAGCAGACCGTTTGCTGCTCCATTTCGATTTTTAACGTGCCTCGCAGCACGAAGAACAATTCATCTTCATCGTCATGCGAATGCCAGGCCAAGGTTCCTTGAACCTTGGCCACTTTGACGTAGGCGTCATCGACTTCACCGATGACACGGGGCGTCCAGAGATCCGTGAGGGATTCAGCGACCAAACGCGGATTGATAACGGGTTCCATGCTGGGAGGCTCCGATGCATGCAATGAAGCGAGTCAGAAAGAGGTTTTGGCATCGGCAGTCAATCTGCTGGCCGAAATGCTGGCCGAAATGCTGGCCAACTGTGTTTCCATCGAGCGATTGACGGTTGGCTCTCCGGTGCGACGTCGTTTTCGCAAGACGGATCGCGTTGTTGGTGTCGAGATCGCCAGTGCTTGTGGTTCAGCAGTGCTTGTGGTGGAGCAAAGCGGTTGCTCCATCACAAGATTGTCGGCGTTCTCGGCTCGGGACTCAGTTATTCGAGGCTGTTTTTGTTGCTTGCTCAGTGGGTGAGTCAAGCTGTGTTTCGCTGAACTCGGCATCCGACAAGCCAACATTCACGCGAAGTTTCGTGTACGTGTATTCCTCAATCAGCGGCTTGTCATCTGCAGGTTTCTCGGGCCAGCCATGAACCGTCAATCGGATCGGCAGTTGTAACTCGTCATCGACGTACAAGTTGGCTTCGTGAAAATCGATACCTTCACCACGTTCAGGATGAACGACTTGAATTCGCGTGCAGACTCGTTCTCCAACCTTTGCTGCGCGGAAGTATATCACTTTCGTGTTGGTGCCTGTTGGATCGTTCGCCATGTCTTGTTTGGCTCGCGAACAGAGTTGATCAATCATCATGCTAAAGCCAATGTCGGTGACAGGGTATTTGCTTTCCCGTCGCGCGCTGGCACCATTTGGATCGATCTTGAGCCTAACATTCTGTAGGCTGACACCACCTTTTCTAACCAGCATGCGGTTGTTGTTCTTGCCATCCACATACAAGATTCGCCGATCTTCCAGATTTCGAGGCGCGAGGAATCGCATGAAGACAGCCATCGGCACGACTTCCTCCTCGATTGTCTGTTCACAGCGCATCTTCACATCGATGACTTGATAGCTCTGCAACTTGCCATTGATCCTTTCACGCTTAATCAAACGCCCGGCGTAATCACGGACGTTCGCTTTGAGATAGTCGGAGCGTGACTTCGCATACACCAATACATTGGTGAGCGGATGAATAGCAGGTTGGCTTTCCGTTTCCGAAATATCCTCGGCGACAACATTCGACCAGTTCGATTCCAAACTGAGTGCTGCCAGTGAGAGGGTGCTGATTAAAATGCAACGCGTTGCTGACATTTCGAAAATCATTGATTCACCTTCTCTTCGATAGGAGGGACGGAGTCGCTCGTGCAGGGATGCTCTCTTCGTCTCGGGCGGCAAGCTACAGACCTGACGTGGTTAGTGAGGTCTGAATTGGTTAGTGCGTTCATCCCTGAGACAGATTCTCGCCCTCGCTTCGATCTCAACACAACTTGCCAAGCCTAGGCAGATGTGATGCGATGGCAAGCATGATTTCTGGCAGTCAACTGATAGTTCTGCCGGCAATGTCCGGTCACGCTGGTCGGGAGACTATCGAGGTTGTGGCCAGCTAGTCTGATTGGGCAAGCTCGGATTGTTTGCGAAACCCTGCCCTCGGCGGTTTTCGAGCCGGTTTTTCTCGATTGCAGCTCACGGAAGGCTGGTCGAAATTGCGCAGGCGGGGTGGTTCCTGGGAAAGCGGAGGGAAATTTGGGTGGCGGTTGTTTCCAAGAGACTCTTTGCCAAACTGGCGGTTTGTCGTTGGCTGCGGGCTGTCGATCGACCAAGTGGGATGAATCCCGAATTGCCCGGCTAGCCCTTCGGGATGCCAGCAAGCCTTCGGGATGCCAGTAAGCCTTCGGGATGCCGGCTAATCGGCTGGTCAACACATCATTCCTTGCGATCTGTTCCACCACCACACCGGGCAGGTCTCGAGGTGATTATCTTTGCGAGCGGTGTTGAAGTGCGGTTCCTGGGCTGTGACTGATTCTCGCATTCGGTTTTCTGCGCCTTTCTGGCGTCCGAACAGATACTCACAGGTGGCCGACTATAATCTGGCGTGGGTATTCGAACCCACTCTTTGTGGCGGTGTGTTCGTTCATATTCCAAAAACTCTTGCTTCAAACTTCAAGACGCGTGAAGACCGATCCGATGCAGAAAAAGCCGTCTTCGAAAAAGCAGAAAGCTTCCGGTAATTCGCAACCCGACTTTAAAAAGGCGAAGGATAAGAAAAAGCAAAAAGGCAAGAAGCGAAAACAGAAACGGCTCGTTAGCAGTGGAGATACCTCGCGAACAAACGATCCGAAGAAAGTGGAATCCTTCGAGGTGAACGAATCGGTCGAGGCGGCGCGGGAGTCGAAAATTGTTGCGGTTACCGATATCGTCGCCAATACGCCGCCGCACGATATTAATACGCTCGCGCAAACCCTTGAAGCGATCATTGACGGGGCATCATCTGACGATGCGACGGTTCTGCGAAATGCGTTGTTGAAGAAGGCGGCGCCGACATCCTCGCGTTTGCGTCCAACCCCGGATGAGCTACTGTCCTCCGACTGGCGTGATGGAGGATATCCTTATCGTAATTTGATGTCGCGGAAGTCTTATGAGAAAGAAAAGTATCGACTGCAAGTTGAATTGTTGAAATTGCAAGCTTGGGTTCGCGAGCGGCAACAAAAGTTGGTGATTTTGTTTGAGGGTCGCGATGCAGCTGGGAAAGGGGGGACCATCAAGCGATTCATGGAACACCTGAATCCACGTGGTGCCCGTGTCGTCGCGTTGGAAAAACCGACCGAGACGGAAAGTGGCCAATGGTACTATCAACGTTACGTAGAGCATTTGCCGACCGCTGGGGAAATCGTGATGTTCGACCGTTCCTGGTACAACCGAGCGGGGGTCGAAAGGGTCATGGATTTTTGTACCAACGAGGAGTACACCGAGTTCATGCGGCAAGCGCCCGAGTTTGAACGGAACCTGGTCCGCAGTGACATCCACTTGATCAAGTTTTGGTTCTCTGTCAGTCGCAAGGAACAGCGTCGAAGGTTCAAAGAACGTGAGGTGCACCCGTTGAAACAGTGGAAGCTGTCGCCAATCGACAAGGCGTCGCTGGATAAATGGGATGAATACACCAGGGCCAAGGAAGCGATGTTCTTCTACACCGATACGGCGGATTCACCGTGGACCGTGGTCAAGTCAGATTGCAAGAAACGGGCTCGGCTGAATGCGATGCGGTATGTTTTGCATGCGTTGCCCTTTGACGGGAAAAATCTCGAGGCAATCGGACCAGTGGATCCACTGTTGGTCGGTCGGCCCCACGTCGTTTATGAACGAGGCGAACACGGTACGAACCAAGAACTGCTCTGAAAATCAGCCTCGGCGTGAAGGCGATTTGCGGTGAGTCGGGTCAGCGGCGGGTGAGGGTTTGACCTCCGTGGGTGAGAATCGGCGTTGCCTTTCTGTTGGCTCAAGGTGCGCCTGTGGAATGTTCCATTAAGAAAATGTTTGATCTCATTGCTTCAGCGTTCATTGCGATGTTCAGATTCGCGTACGATACAGGAGCGTCGGTTTCGACGCTTGCTGAACCGGTAAACCCGTGATTTGATGGAAGCCATGAGATCTATCTTTGCAACTTGTTTGATCATGCTGTTGATCAGTCCCGTCTTTGGACAGGAGGCTGACCCGTCTTGGTTTGATCGCCAGACGGAATGGAATGGATACCAGCAATTTCACTTCAAGATCGCGGATCGCGCGGCATACGTGGTCGTTCCGAAGGAAGCAGCAGAGGGGCATCCTTGGATCTGGCGGGCGCGATTCCCCGGATATCACGCTGAAATGGATGTGGCCCTTGTGTCGAAGGGTTTTCACATTGGCTACGTTGATGTGGGAGGAATGTTTGGCAGCCCGCGGGCTGTTGAAATTGGGAATCAGTTTTATCAATTCATAACGCAGCAACGTGGCTTGTCACCCAAGGTCTGTTTGGAAGGTGTTAGTCGTGGTGGGCTGTTCGTTTACAATTGGGCCGCTGGAAACGTCGAGCACGTCGCGTGCATTTATTGCGATACACCCGTTTGTGATTTCAAGAGTTGGCCAGGAGGACGCGGTTCAGGTTTAGGCTCGCCGCCGACTTGGAAGCAGTGTTTGACGGCTTATGGGATGAGTGAACAAGAAGCTCTGGCTTACAGGGGAAACCCGGTGGATGCCGCGGGCGTCATTGCTGAAGCAAAGATTCCGGTTTTGCATATTGTCAGCGAGAACGACCGTGTCGTTCCACCCAAAGAAAATACTTACTTGTTAAAGAGTCGTTTCGAAAAGCAAGGACATGAACTGGAAGTGATTTCGGTGGCTGAGGGAACTCGGAAAACGAACGGACACCACTTTAAGCATCCTGAACCTGACCGAGTTGTGGCGTTTATCCGTCGCGCTGTCTCCGCATCTCAATCACTCCCCGGGAATTGAACTTTCCTGTCGGTGGCTACCCGTCGAGAACGAAATGGTTCGTAATGTCCTCGCGATGATTCGCGCACTCCTTTTGGAGTGGCACTTTCAATATGCTGTTGGTAACGGTATCCAAAACCGTTTACCCATTTCTCGAGGGTGTCGATTCGAGTAATTTTTAAATCGTTACGGACCTACGTGGAGGCCAACGGAATGGCAACCGGTGCACTGCTGATTGTGCTGGCCGCTCATGTGGGTGGAAGTCTGGTGAGCGGATTGATTTGTGGGTTCATTGCCAGACGTGTCTGGATCGCCGCCGCCATCGGTATGGGAATCTGCTGGACGAGCGGTGGTCGGATGATGCCGTCGATATTGCCGTCGCCCGCTTGGTTTGCGGTGGCCGACACATTGCTTTATGTGCTGACTGCGATTGTGGGGGCATGGTCGGTGGCCGCTTGTTCAAACCGCAAATGGAAGAAGCAGCGACAGGACAATAACAAAGCTGCCGCGGCAACAACTTTGCAGAAAAGAAAACGTTGGCGGCTAACAGCAATTGAGCACCTGCTGTCATGTTGAACCCCATTCTTGCAAGCGGTTCTGCCGCCGCAAGAGATGTCATTGATGGGATTTGGGTGCGGCCGTCAGCGTGTTAGAAATCGGCGGATAGTTAGAAATCGTCGAGTAGTGATTCACCCGCATCAGCAGTTCCCATGGCTCCCCACAATCCATAAGGGCTTTTGACCTTGCCAGCTTCAAGATCAGCAGCGTCAAGATCACTGGGAGTAGGTGGTGGCTGATGAGGATCACCCGCATCGATCGTGTTGGTGATGAAGATCACGGCTCCGTCAGCCATCAAGATATGCGTTCCGTTTTCATGCTGGCTACCAATTGAATAGACGCCGTCCACTGCTTCCAAACCGCCAACCGCTAGGCTTGGGGAGTTAGGCGGCAAAATCGTGTTGAAGAGTGAAACACCCGCTGCCCCATCCGCCCAGCATCCACCACGTCCCAATTCGGAAAGTGGTAACTCATCGGCGTACACGGATTCTTGATGTAGGGAGCTCGCAGAACCGGGATCGGTCAGGAATGACGCAGGTTGGCCGGTGACGAATTGTCCAGGTACAGAACGCTTCGAAAGGTTGCCGATTTCTCCCATCGCGACCGTATTGGATAATCCGTCGCGAATATCTTTGAAGCGAGTGTTGCGTCCGCATGCGAACACTCCCCGCACAACGTTTGGTTGATGGATCTGTTCGGATACATCGCCGATGCAGAAGGTGTAATTGGTGAATCCAAATTTGGACGAAGTTGAGGGTGCCAAGGGGCACTGGTAGGCGGCAATTTGCTGGCTCCAGGGGGCATAGCGATCGTCCCATGGTTCCGGCCCCATCGAGGGATATTCACCGGCCTGAACCACTTGTTCCCAAACAGCCTGTTGTTCTACGAATGGCAGTAGCGACACGAGTCCGCTCAGTCGCCCAGCATTGCTTGATCCCCTTTGCAGGCTGGATGTGCCGCCCATTGCAGCGGGCAGCTGCTTGTGGGCGTAATGATAATTGTGCAACGCCAACCCGATCTGTTTGAGCTGATTCGAACAGGACATTCGCAGAGCAGCTTCCCGAGAGTTGCGGACATTGGGAAGCAGTAATGCAAGCAGCACGCAGACGATCACGATCCCCCCAATGACTTCCAGCACCGTGAGTCCATTCACTGTCGGGCGATGGTGGTGGAGTCGGTTGTTCATGGCGGGCGTGATGAGGCCGAAGTGGTGGTTGTGATTGCCGTCGGATGGAAGGCTGAAAATGGATTTCGTGGTCATGCGAAACTCTCCTTTCGTGCGCTTTTTCGAGAAAGTGGTTTGCGATTGAATCGACGAAGGACTAACCAACCTTGATGGATTCCCAGTGGAATCAACCAACTTAGCCATGCATTCAGGCGGTAGGTGAATGCTGATTCAATATCCAAGACAATCGTAGCACCAGTGACCATGCGAAGTAACAGTGGTGAGGCGAGCAAAATGAAGCAGCGTGTTGCCCAGCGGCGATGGCTTGACCGGCGCCCGTGTCGTGCCTCGATGACGGCAACGATCATCGAGCCGCCAGTGGCGAACGCTAAACTCGCAAACCCACTTCCGGCGATCGGACCAGCAAGAGCTTGCGAGGCCATGACCAATCCCGACGGCACAAGCAAGCACAGCACCAGCATCGCTTGGATTCGTCCGCTGATCTGATGCAGCGTTGTGTGCCGAGAGCGGGGGCCGCTGAACAGTAACCAGCCACCAAGTAACAGGGCCACTGGTGCACTGAGAAGATGAAGATAAAAGGCTGCACCATAGACGCCAACCAAACTGTCGCGTCGTCCAGTCAGGAACGCTGATTCATAGTTGGGCGGAAAGTAGTTGCGATATTCCCAGAGGATCATCACCAACACCTTTAGCATGACAACCGAGACCAAAGTCGCCAACACTGTTCGCCAGCGATGTTTACGGTTTGGGGTTGCAACAGACACGCTTGCTTGAACTCCCGAGACGTCCGATATTTCCGTTGAAAGGCGAAGTAACACCCGTCCAGGAGCATTCACGCTATTTCGTTGTACGGTGCGATTGAGCAGGGATCAAACCGTTTTGAGGAGCGGTCAATCCAGACTGACTGGCTGGATGAGTCTCTTACGCCCTGTTTTCTGCTGGTTCTTGTGGGCGAGCACGATTCTAGAAGGCGAAGCAGATTTTTGTGGCGAAGTCGGTTCGGTCGGGCAAAAGGTGTTCGGTTAAGCGAACAATTGATGGATGATTTTTCCGCCATCGGGGCCAGTCAGGCGATGATGTCGACCTTCATGCCAATAGGTCAGTTCGTTGGCGGGCAAGCCAAGTGCGTGCAGGATCGTGGCGTGCAAGTCACGGAAATGGACCTTTCCCTCCACTGCCCGAGCGCCGGTTTCGTTGGTGGCGCCGTGCCGGTAGCCCGCTTTCGTTCCTCCGCCGGCCAACCAGAACGTGAAGCCGCGAGCGTTGTGTCCGGTTTCGTTTTTACCATCATCCGGTGTCAGTCCGGGGCGTCCAAATTCGCCACCCCAAATCACCAACGTCTCGTCAAGCATGCCGCGATCTTTGAGGTCTTGCAGCAGTGCGGCAATCGGAGCGTCTGTCGCCTCGCAATTCGCCGTCAGATCCCGCCGATGATTCTTGTGTTGGTCCCAACTGCCATGATTGACTTCGATGAATCGAACACCGGCTTCGGCAAAGCGGCGTGCCAATAGGCATTGACGACCGAAATCAGTCACTTTGCAGGTCCCGACTTGTTTCTCTTGGGCGGCGACCCGATACCGCTGGAGCGTGTTTTCCGTTTCGTTGCGAATGTCCAATAACTCGGGGGCCGATGATTGCATACGGAAACCAAGTTCCATCGATTCAATCACACTTTCCAGACGATCATCGCCACGGCGATCGGCAACGTGTTGCCGATTCATCATTTGGACAAAATCAAGTTGTTTCCGTTTAGTTGACAGCGTGGCATGATCACTCGCGATATTTGCGATGGTCGCCGCTGACATGTCTTCGCCGTTGACACCAATTGGTGTGCCGTTGTGAATCGATGGTAAAAATGCGCTCGAGTAGACGGAACTCTTAGATGTGTTCAGGCTGATAAAGCCGGGGAGGTTTTCGTTTTCGGTGCCCAGTCCGTAGGTAACCCAGGCACCAAGACTGGGGCGAGTTCGCAGTCGTTCACCTGTATGTAGTTGCAAAAACGACTGCGCGTGGATGCCGGTATCTGCGTGCATACCGTTAATGACGCACAGGTCGTCGACATGCTTTGCCGTTTCGGGAAGCAAATCTGAAACCCACGAGCCGCTTTCACCATGTTGTTGAAACGGAAAAACGGAGCCCGGGTGTTTTTTCTTTCCCACTTGTGGTTTGTAGTCGAAGGTGTCCAGATGAGCCGGTCCACCACTCATGCACAGGAAAATCACTCGACGTGCTCGTGGTGCGATCGCTGGGAGAATGGGTGACAAATCGTCCACCGCACCCATCGCTCGCCCAGCACACATTGCCTGTAATGCAAGGTAGCCAAAGCCGCATGAAGTGGATTGCAGGATTTGTCGTCGGTTCAGTTCAATCGACATAGCGAAACTCATTGCAGATCAGGAGTGCCTGGCACAGTGCCGCCAAGGCCTGATGGTGATTTGATTCAGAGGCTACCGATGCGATCAGCTTGGTCGCTTGTTGGAATTCTGCCGCAAGCGGTTCACGGTTCAACGCACGGCGGTAGGCTAGGTGGATTTGTTGTGCGCCGTCACTGGTGGTCGCTGCAAGGCTCTGTGCAAAAGCATTGGCCTGCTGAACTGCGAACGGGTTATTCAGCAGGTGCAAGGTTTGACCGGGAACCGTACTGGAATGCCGCATGCCGGTGACGGTGGTGAACGATGGCAAATCGAAGGCGGCCAGTTCAGGCGGCGGCGAGCTTCGCAGGAAGCAGAGATAGACGCTGCGGTGCCGACTCGATTGATGCAAATTGCCAGCCAAGTTGACCAAGATGTCGCGGTGCCGAATGATGGATCCTTGCGCGGGGCTTCGATCCAACTGTCCGCTGGCTTGCAGCATGCTGTCGCGAAGTGCTTCTGCATCTAGACGACGTCGCGAGTGATAGCTCAACCAGCGTGATTCAGGATCCGAAGCGAACCGTTGCGAATCGACATCGCTACTCAATTGGTAGGTGCGGCTTAATACGATTGCTCGTACCAATTGCTTAATCGACCAGGAATCTGCAACGAACCGCGTTGCCAGATGGTCAAGTAATTGCGGATGGGAAGGCCGCTGTCCATAGACACCAAAATCATCCGGAGTCCCCACCAGTCCTCGTGTGAAAAGATGTTGCCAGATTCGATTGACGATCACACGAGCGGTCAGCGGGTGATTGGGATGAGTGATCCAATGGGCCAATTGCAGTCGGCCACTTTGCTTGGGGTTGATTGCTGGTGGTTTGTCGCCGGACTGGACCGCCAGATTGCAGGCTGACAGGAAACCTCGCGGAACGGGATCGCCAAGTTTTTTTGCTTCGCCTTGGATGTTGATCTTGGCATCGGCAGGTGCTTTTTTATCCCGGGCGCCCATGGCCAGCGGTGTGCCAGATTTCCATTTCGATGCGGGAATCTTTTTGGGGATTCCAGTGGCAGATTCCAAAACGATGACTGTTTCGACAAAATCCTCAGGTGGCGGGATGGTGGCGGGAGTTTTTAAGACATGCAAGTCGGTCGGTGGCGCTGTTAACTTTTCGTGGCCGGCGACTCCCCACATTGTTTCTGTGCTGGTGAAGATGCCCGCCAATGCGTAATAGTCGTGCATTGGCACCGGATCGAATTTGTGATCGTGGCAACGCGCGCAGCTGACACTCAATCCCATGATGCCGCGTGTGATCACATCAATTTGATCCGCGACAACGTCCATCTCAAAATTGTCGTTCATCGCTTTGGCAGGTTTGGCTGTCATTGCCAGAAAACCAGTTGCGATTAAGCGGCGATCGCGAACGTCCGCAGCTTCGCTTTCCATCAAGTCGCCGGCAATCTGTTCGCGGATGAATTCGTCGTAGGGCAAATCTGCATTGATTGCATCGATCACGTAATCACGATACCGCCACGCGTGCGGAAAGGTGGGATTGCGGCCCAAGCCGTCGTTGCCATTTGATTCGGCATAGCGAGCGACATCCAACCAGTATCGCCCCCAACGTTCTCCGAAATGCGTTTGCGCTAGGAGTTGATCCACTAATTGCCTGACCGTCGCATGGCCACGATCTTCAAATTCGGCGACGAAGTCAGCTTGCTGCTCGGGGCTCGGAGGCAATCCGATCAAATCCAAGTACAAACGACGAACTAGCATCACTGGATCAGCATCGGCGACAGGAGAGATCCCCTCGGCTTCCAAGTGCGCCAGCACAAAGTGATCGATCGGGTCACGCGGCCACTCAGAACGATTGACGTCGGGCACGTCAGGATCGCGGATTGGTCGCAACGACCAAAGCTCGGTAAGGGCATCATCAGCATGCGGAACAACTTGGTCTGGTGGTGCCGCACCGCCTTGTTCGATCCAAGTCTCAAAATCACGAATGATTGTTTCGCCAAGCGGCTGGTCGGGTGGCATCTCCAAACCATCGTAACGCAGTGCTTGGATCAGCAAGCTGTCGGCCGGCTTTCCCACCGCCAATAGGGCCCCGGTTTGGCCGCCCTGCTGCATTCCCTTGGCGTGATCCAGCCGAAGTGATCCACCGATTTCTTTGGCCCCGCCAGCATGGCACTCGTAGCAGTGCTCGACGAGAACGGGGCGAATTCGGTTCTCGAAAAATGCGAAATCATCCGTCTCACTCGCCAGCAGCAGCGAGGGAGTTCCAATGAGCGTCGCTATGAGTAAGCAGCGAATCACGGCAGTTCTGGAAGGAGGGAGATGCGGGGCCGACGATTATAGACCAAAACTGAATCAAGGCCAAAACTGAATCAGGGCCCCAGGCGACCGCGGGGTTTGAGAGTTGGGGCATTGCGGCGGCGGGCAAACGATCATCACCAGTGAAACGTCTCGAACCCGTTTGGAGACTCGGATTCCGATACAATTTGGCGGTTTAGATCCCCGTTGGAAATTCCAGTCAAACCTGTGGTTTCGTTGTGTTGCAGGATTTTGAATCGCAGCAGGAGCTTGATTGAGTTGAGAACTGGGGGAACACTCGATTTTCAATTGATGAACGAGGTCATTATGCGAATGTTTCTGTTGGGCTTGATTGCGTTGATGTCCGTTTCGGCTTCGGCAGCGGATACCTTTTCCGCTGCTGCTGCGACTGCTGACATTACGCCCCAGAAGTGGCCAGTGCCAATGGTGGGCTCATTCAGTGAACGACTGGCTACGCATGCTTGGGATCCGCTAAATGCTCGCGCGCTGGTGCTCGACAATGGTACGACGCGGCTTGGGTTCGTCGTGGTTGATAGTTGCTACTGTCCGCGAGAATTATTTGATGAGGCCAAGCGGAGGGCTGCGGAGATCTGCGGCATGCCGGCTGATCACATTCTTTGTTCGGCGACCCATACGCATACCGCCCCGGCGTCACGTGACCGACGCGAGGTCGATGCTGATCCCGAATACGTCGAGCTGGTGACGCGAGGAATTGTTTCGGCATTGCATCAAGCCAGTTCCAATCTGGTTGATGCAGAGATTGGTTGGGGATCGTGTCAGGTTCCCGAAGAGGTCAATAATCGCCGTTGGTTTTTAAAGCCACTCAGCATGCCGATGAATCCCTTCGGCACCAACACGGATCAAGTGAAAATGAATCCGCCACGTGGGAAGGGTTTGTTGGAGCGTCCAGCGGGTCCGGTCGATCCCGAGGTGATGTTCTTGTCGGTTCGAACAGCAGAAGGTCGGCCCATCGCGTTGCTGGCGAACTATGCGTTGCATTACGTGGGCGGCATTCCAGCTGGTGGAGTCTCGGCTGATTACTTCGGCGAGTTCGCGCGGCAAATGGACGAACGTTTGTTTCCAGACGGACCGCAGGATGCAATGCGTCCATTCGTGGCGATCATGTCCAATGGAACCAGCGGGGATATCAATAACATCCAATTCGCGAATCCTCAACCGCGAAAGCCACCGCTGGCGCAGATGCGGCACGTGGCTAGTTTGGTCGCGGACCGTATCGTTGATGCGATGCCGACGGTCAATTATTCGCGTGATGTGCCCTTGGCAATGGCGCAGTCCGAGTTGACTTTGAAAGTGCGAAAGCCAAGCGAAGGTGAATTGTCACAGGCCAAGTCTTTTCTGGCGGAAACTGACGAGCAAAAACTTCCACCTCGGGCCAAAGCCTACGCCCGCTGGGCAATGAAATTGGATGAACACCCCGGAACCGAGCAACTAGTGCTGCAGGCAATTCGAGTTGGCGAGGTTGGGATTACCGCTATCCCTTGTGAAGTGTTGGTTGAGATTGGCTTGCGGCTAAAACAGAAAAGTCCCCTCCAGCCCAGCTTCACAATTGAATTGGCCAATGGTCATTACGGTTACTTGCCCGATCCCAAGCAACATCGTCTGGGGGGCTACGAAACTTGGCTCGGCAGCAACACACTGGAAATCGAGGCGAGTGACAAGATCGAAGCGGAGTTGTTAGATCTGTTGAATCAAGTGGCCCAGTGACCAACGCCATGGTCAAAACAGTGACCAACACCGTGGTCAAAACAGTGACCAACATCATGGTCAAAACCGTGACCATGATGGGGCGTTCGATAGAGGCCACCGTCCCGTCTGCCTCGGGTTCTGATGTTATGAGGCTGTCGCTGAATCGGAGCATCCAACTCGTTTCAGTACAAAAGCTCAATCCAGCGCCCGTCGTCGACGAGTTCTTGTTTCCAGTGGTGCCAGCGTTGGTTGGAACCAGCGACATCGATCAATGCCTCTTCCAGTTCGTCCCGAATATTTTTTAGTCCTGCGACATAGACGAAGGTCGTCGGATCGCACAGCAAGCGTGTCAGGTCTTTGGCTCTTGGTTGCAAAGCGTCTGACCAATTGAATCGGTTTCCATCATTGCCCTTGCCGAGTGCTTCGATCGCTTGAAAGGTGTTTTGGTCGTAGTACATCGAGGCATCTTCGTCGTGGTTGTTGCCGTACAGTAAGTCGAGCCCGGTCTCCCCTCCATAAAAGAGGTAGATGTTTCCGGCGAACTCCGGTTGATGTCGGTAGATGTGGTTCAAAAAAGCACGAAACGGAGCGATTCCGGTCCCGGTTCCGATCAGAATTAAATTCGCGTGATGATTTTTTGGGACTTCAAACGCTTGGCCGTAAGGTCCCGTGATGGTGAGTTCGTCACCAGACTTGCAATCGCACAGATAATTGGACGCGATCCCCTGGTGGTTTTGACCGGTCAGTCGATCAAAGTAGTGACAGCGACGAACGTAGATGTGAAGGTGTCGGTTTCCGTCGGTGGGTGGTGGGGAGTCCGCGATGCTGTAAAGCCGGAAATGCGGTTCGTCGGCCTCGCTGATTGCTTTCGGAACAAGCATGCCGATGTTCTGTCCTGGTAGGACGCGAAAATGTTCATCGACCACCATTTCAATTTCGCGCACTTCCTGTCTCGAATGTGCGTCTGTGACGCGCTGGTTGCTCAGTACACTCGCGATCACTTGTGTTGAGATGTCATAATCCTGGAGTTTCATTGGTTCAGCCTGTCGGTTGGAGTTAGCGGCTGGAACGCGAAGCCTATGGGTGCGAGGCCACGATGATGTTGGTGGGAGTTTGACCACCGTTTCTCGTTTGATTCCACGCCCCCGCTTTTCGCCCACTTTCCCTTGCTGTTTTCCGCTTGTTTCTGTCTGTTCTCGTATTCATCAAGCGGCCTCCATCGAAGGGCGGGTTATCCTTGGATCGCCAGCGTGGCGTTGCCACGCTGGCAAAGATTCGAAAGCCGTCTGGAGTCCCGCCCCAGATCATTTGAGCCATCGGGATCACCTGAGTCCTGTGGGGTGTCGTGCCGCGGTCGTGCTGATGAAGCTGCGAGATCAGCCTGCCTGTTGGGGCAAATCGTGTGCCGGATGGTGGTAATCGCGAGATGCGGCTTAATCGAGTGGTGCAGTCTGGCTAAGCCGTGGGGGTTGGCGAGTCATCGCGGTTTGCGGAACTCGCAAGGAGCCAGAAGGAGCGGTATTCCCTGTTGCGAGTGCCGGGGGATGGTAAAATAAGAAAAATTCCTTTTCGGTTGACTCCCCTGCCTCGCTATCCTGGTTGAATGCACCAGGAGCAAGTTTTTTTCCTCTGGATGATCGGGATCGATGAGCATGCGAACCTTTGGATTAGCGTTGCTGGCGGCGTTTTTGGTAACCGCGGACAGTGCGGCGAAGGACTATTACCTGACGATCGGTGGCGGCTATGCGCCTTCCGGCAACCAGGTGTCGCTGGAAAGAAATGTGATGTTCTTTCAACGAATCCTGGGTGAGCCGCAAGAGGATGAATTTCGTCATGACATCTTCTTTGCAGACGGCCAAGCTGGTGAGGCCGACCTGCAGGTTTTGGATCGTGAATCGGTCCCCAAGGTCAACCGGTTGATGGCAGAGTTTTTTGGGAGCCGCAGAAATCTTGGTCTGCAATATCGCAACCACGAAATCGCGGAAGCCAAATATGGGACGTCACCAGAGAATATCTCGCGTTGGTTCAAGGAGGTCGGCAGCGAGATGCAGGCGGGCGATCGTCTGTATTTGTATGTCACTGCACACGGCAACCGCAGCAGCGATCGTAAAGATCCTTACAACACCACGATTGCGACTTGGGATCGAACCTCGATCAAGATGAAAGAACTGGTCAAAATGTTGGATCAGCTGGAGTCGGGTGTTACGGTGGTGACGGTTATGGTTCAGTGTCACTCGGGCGGTTTCGCGCGATTCATGTTTGATCAGGGCGATCCAGAAAACGGTGTCTCCTCGCAGAGTCGTATTGGTTTTTTTGCCACTGTTCACGATCGTCCAGCAGCCGGTTGCACTGCCGACATCAATGAGGCTGACTACGTTGAGTACAGCTCCTTTTTCTGGGCAGCGCTCGCAGGTGTCGATCGACTCGGTGAGCCGATTGACACCCCCGATTACAACGAAGATAGCATCGTCTCGTTTGATGAAGCACACGCTTACACGTTGTTGACCGCGAACACGATTGATTTGCCGATTAAAACTTCGGGCGAGTTCTTGAAAGTCAGCAGCAAATTTGCCGGAAAGGATGACGATGGGGAATTGGAACTCCTTGGAAAGGAAGAAGCTTACGAAACCGTGTTGGAGTTGGCTTCACCATCTGATCGGGCCGTATTGGAGGGCATGTCGGAGCAGTTGGAACTGACCGGCAGCGATCGTTTGGCGGAGGCAAGGAAAAGCGTGGAGTCAAGTCGGAAGGCAAGCCAGGGACGCCGCGGCAGGCCACCAGAAACTGAACGCACTCGTTTGCAGCGTGAAATCCGCAGCGATTTATTGAAGCGATGGCCCGCGTTGGCAAACACGCTCAATCCGATCGCCACCGAACTGCTGACCGAAAGAGCCGAAGAGTTTATCGATTTGATCGAAGGGCACCCGAAATTTTCCCGGTACCGCGAGTTGACTGAAAAAGATGAGTTGAATGCGATCGAGAAACGGGTCAAGTACGAGCGATTCTTGCGTACCGCCAACAACGTGATCCTGGCAGAAAATCTGCGACGAATGGACGCGCCGGAGAAACTCACGCAATACGAAATGTTGACCGCGGCGGAATCGCAATCATTCGGGCAGTAGCCAGTTGAGTGCAGTAGCCAGTTGAGTGCAGAAGCTAGCCGTGCCCCAATGGGGAACGTATCCCACGCCCAGGCGTGGTCGCGTGTTGGCCAGTAATTGATCGCTCTGGGGTACCGAACAAATTGAGCTTGTTTCGACGGCGGATCTCGCAGTCGCAGTTGATCTCGCAGTCGCAGCATACCTGCGGCATTGCATCCTCAAAATCAGGATTCGGCAGGTGCCGTGAGCCGGTTGAATGCTTCCTGGTACTTCGCTCGGGTTTGCTCGATCACTTCGGGCGGCAGGTTGGGTGGTGGGCTTTGCTGGTCCCAGCCGCAGGTCGTTAGCCACTCACGGAGGAACTGTTTGTCGAAAGAAACTTGGGCCCGGCCGGGCTGGTAATTGTCGGCCGCCCAGAACCGCGAACTGTCAGGTGTCAGGACTTCATCGATCAGGATGATCCCATCATCGACGATTCCAAATTCGAATTTTGTATCGGCAATGATGATTCCTCGTTCCGCCGCGTATTGACTGGCGGAACGGTAGATTTCCAAGCTGAGCTCTCGTAATTTCAATGCCATTTCTTCGCCGATGTCGGCGATCATCCGATCGATGGAGACATTTTCATCGTGCCCTTCTTCGGCCTTGGTTGCCGGGGTAAAGATTGCCTCGGATAGCGGATCGCATTGAGCCAACCCGGCTGGCAATTCGTTCCCGCAGATTTTTCCCGTTGCTTGATATTCACGCCACCCGCTTCCCTCGAGGTAGCCGCGGACGACGCACTCAAATGGCACCACTGATGCTTTCTTCGTTAGCATCACCCGTCCTTCCAGTGGGGCCGTGTCGAACTCTGATTCCAGGCATGCGGGGACCTGAGTTGCGATTAAGTGGTGGGGAACATTTAGTCGCTCGAACCAAAATTGACTCATCGCGGTCAGCAGATGCCCTTTTTCGCGAATTCCGCAGGGCATTATGTAATCGAACGCACTGATTCGATCGGTGCTGACAATCAACAATGAATCGTTGATCTCGTAGACATCACGGACTTTTCCGCTACGTCGCGGCAGAGGAAGATGGGTTTCGAGCAATGCTCCAGCATCGTCGAACCGGTAAATGTCGGCGGCGTTCGCGTTCATGACGGTCAATTTTGCAGAACGAGTTTGGTGGATCGAGTGAGGCACGGTCGCACGGTAGACGGCGACCGTCTAATATACGGTTTCTAAAGATGTTTTGTGGTGCCACGGCACCACGTTTAAGTTCATTCGTTCCAATAAGTTTCGGCCCGCCGATATGGGGCAATTCCATTTTGATGTGCCCTCCACGGCCAGCGACCAGATGGACGCGGTGCTCTGGCAGGATGCCTATATTTGCGGCATCGAAGGAGTGCCTTGGCACTCGAATATTCGATTCGATGGGGAACGTCTAACGATTCACCGCGGAATTAAGTCCTCGGGCAAACTTTACATTGCGGTCCCGCTAGAGGGCCTTGGTTACCGAACGCTCAGCACCTGCAGCTTGCGACCGCTGCCGGAGGAATCCTACTGCTTGATGTTGGAATTGGCTCGTGGCAGCTGTTATCGCGCCCGAGTGCAATCCGATGCGTGGCAGCGTGCGGGCCTGACACTGAGTGAAGAATTTGAGCAGCTGCTGGAAGAGGGGACGAATCGTTTTTTAGATGCGGCTCAGCACTTGGGCGATCTGGAGGCGTCATCCCATGATGCGACCGACGCGATCTTGCTGCTGGAGAGAGCGATCACCGAACTTGGTGAATGTTATGCCGCTCAGTCGATTGCCTTTCGCAAGGATCAAAGCCAACCTGTCAGCACGCTGTTGGCCGGCACGGTGATGCCTCCTTCGCCCACGGCCTCGCCACTCAGCGGATCATTTAGTGAGACTTTCAATACCGCATCGGTTCGCTTGAATTGGGCGGAAATTGAAACCGATTCCGGTCAGTTCGACTACGAGGCGGCCGAGCATTCAATCCGTTTTTGTGCTTCCCAAGGAATGCGAATCATCGGCGGACCGCTGATTGATTTTCGAGAGAAATTGCTCCCGCAATGGCTGTATCTGCTGGAGGATAATTTCGAAACGTTCTTGTCCGCGGTCACCCAGTACGTCGAAAAGACCGTGACCAAGTTTCGTGGCTCGGTTCAGTTGTGGAACTGTGGTGCTGGATTGAATACCCCGGGGCCATTACGGCTGGACGACGAGCAGGTGATGCGTCTGTCGGTAGCCATCCTGCAAACGGTTCGACGGACTGATCCGAACACGCCAGCGATCATGTCATTTGATCAGCCCTTTGGTGAATACCTGGCACAGCATCGAGATAGTATTTCACCGTTGCACTTCGCAGACGCGTTGGTTCGCAGTGGTTTGGGGATGGCCGGGATCGGATTGGAGTTTCGGATCGGTTACTCCACCTCATCGAGTCTGCCGCGATCAGCCGTCGATTTCGGACAAATGATTGATCGTTGGGCAACACTTGGATTGCCTTTACTGGCTCAGTTGACCGTTCCCGGTGGCCATTCAGCAGATCCCAACTCGGTCGTTACCGGGGAATTGTTGAATCTGCCGGATGGTGTCGACCCTGCGGCTGAACAACTCCGCATTGCTGGGCCTTTGGTTCGAACCTTGTTGGCCAAACACTGTGTTCATGGAATCGTTTGGGATGGTTGGTGCGACGCTGATCCGCACGTGATGGCGCATTCCGGTTTGATCGGATCCGATCATCAGCCACGTCCACTTTGCGAGTACCTGACACGCCTGCGAAAAGATATTTTGATGTGAGCGGGGAGCTCTGGTCTGTGGGTGATCTGGGCCAGATTTAGATCCATTCGATGATTGTGGACTCGCCGGTTTTCTGTCGTCGTTCGGCAGTTTTCGATGCCGCGCTCTCGCTATGCATCGTGATTCTTCCAAGTTTTTTTACTTCCTGAGATTGATAGAAATCAGATGAACGTGCAAACGAGTTTTCATTCGGTGGGATGCTTCTTATCCACTCTGATCGTCACTGTTGCATTCGCACAGGATTCAAACCAAAAAATACAGCCGCTTGGTGAATTCGAATTGGTGAAGGATGGATTTACATTTACTGAGGGGCCCGCTTGGGATCCAGCTGCCGGAGCGCTGTACTTCACTGACATTCCGAATACCACGATCCACCGGTTAGATCGTGATGATCAACTGACGGCATTCACAACAGATTCGAAACATGCCAATGGGTTGATGGTGGCGGCCGACGGCAGGCTTTTGGCTTGCCAGATGGATGGGCAGGTTGTGGCGTACAGCCTGCAGGAAAAAAAGGCAAAACTGTTAGTCAATCAGTACGACGGAAAACGCTTCAATGCCCCCAATGACTTGGTCTTAGATAAAACAGGCGGCCTTTATTTTACTGATCCTCTGTTTCGTGCTCCCACACCTTTGCCTCAGGAAATTCAAGCCGTTTATTACCTGTCGAAAAGTGGCAGTGTGTCTCGGGTAACGGAAGGGTTAGCTGCACCTAACGGGATCGGCTTGTCGCCTGATGGTAAGCAGTTGTACGTCATTCCCAGCCGCCAAGCAGAGATGCTTGTTTATGACGTGGTGAGCGCCGGAAAACTTTCCAACGGACGCACGTTATGTCAGCTGAAACAACCACCGGGTAAGAGTGGTACTGGCGGCGATGGCATGGCGTTGGACACCGAGGGCAACCTTTACATCACGACCAATCTTGGGGTGGAGATTATCTCGCCAACGGGAGAGCATCGTGGGTTGGTTGTCTTTCCACAGCAGCCCGCCAACGTGACCTTTGGGGGCGAGGATCGCAAAACGATGTACGTCACCGCCCGATCGGCTCTGTATCGAATCCGTATGCCAATCGCGGGCCTGTCTCCGAATTGAATTTGGAATCAGCTTGGAGGTCAAGACTGAAGCTGATTGCTCGAGCTTCTTTCGTTGCTGCGGTTGGCTGAGTCGATCGGCTGGGCTCCGCAAAGGTTTTTGCTAAGGTGCATTCCAGCCCGCTGGAACGTCAGGCTGTTGCCAAGCACTCATGCCACCATCGACCATGAGAGTTTGTCCATGAATGTGTTCGGCGGCATCGGAAAGCAGGAAGACCGCCGTTCCACCGCACACGTCTGGTTCAGGGACTTTCCCGTTGGGCGTGTGTAATTTCATCCAGCTGTTCAATCGCGGATCGTGGTTCAGAACGTCGGTCAAAGGGGTTCGCACTAACCCTGGCGCCATCGCGTTGACTCGAATGTTGTGAGGTGCCAGGGTGACGCAAAGCGAACGGACCATGGCTGCCACCGCGCCCTTGCTGGTGTCGTAAGCGGTGTGATCTGGTTCGGCGAGCTGACCGTTGATTGATCCGGTGAACAGTACGCGACCATTGACTGCCTGGTCGACCCAGCGGCGTGCCAGCTTTTGCGTCAAAAAGTAGCCAGCTGTAACGTTCAAGTGGATCGTTGTCAGATACCGCTGGAAGTCCATTTCGAAAAATGGTGTGTCGATATAGGTTCCAGCGTTATTGACCAGCAAATCGATGTTGGGCATCACTTGATCAGCTTCGCTGACCAAGTGGTCGATGTACTTGTCGGGTGGTTGTGAGAGATCGGCGGTTACTAATTCTGCAGTCACGCCGTGAGCGCGGCAGCGGGCGAGTGTGTCAGCGGCCGCGTCATCATTTTGCAGTCCCAACAGCAAGAGATCAGCACCCGCTTGCGCCATGGCGATGGCGATGGCGGCGCCAACGCCCTGGGTTCCGCCGGTGACCATTCCACGGTGCCCCGATAAATCGAACGGGTCAGAACGCATCGATGATTCTCCGAGGATAGAAGCAGCTTGACCTGCTAATTGAGTTCCGGCCGCTTTTGGTCGGCGTAGGCTTTCCAATCCGCGGCTGTTTGGTTCGAATCAAATTCTGCATCATCAATGACGACACGGTAGCTCAGACGCATTGATTCACCTGCCTTCAACACGACACCTGCGGTTTTCTTGCCACCGACGAAGTGATGCACGCCAAATGGATTGGCGGCGAACAGTCCGTAGGTTCGAACATGCCAGCGGCAAGGGTGCTGAAAACTGGAGGGGTGATCGTGGATCGTGATACCGGCCGGGCGGCCGTCGACTGGGCCGGTGTAGTTGACCCAAGCCGATTTTTTTCCCCAGGCTTGTTTGTCGGTCAGGCCTTCGGCATTGGTGGCCTTGCCGCCGAGTTTTGCATCGACTTTCATCGTGCCGGCGATCCGCATGCCGAACGACCCTTCTTTGGTATCGCCAAAGTTGACATCGCCGTCAGTCGCTTTCAATAAGAAATCGCAATCGATGATTCGTCTTCCATCAATGGTGCGAAACTCGAAACGTCGTGTATCGGAGAGCAGTCGTTTACCATCGGGTGCCAGCCAATCGTTCTCTGTCTGAATGACGACGGCTCCATCTTCGGTGGCAGCGGCACGACCCAATTGATGTACGATCTTGCCGCAGTGGGCATCGTCCAACCAGAAATCGATGCCGTTGACGTCACCGTGGGTCAGCCACATCGAGCGATGGTGATCATGATCATTGCGTTCGGATTCGATTCCCTCGACCATGGGGAAATTGCGGACTACGCGGCGACCATCAGCGCTGTGAAGCGGATAAATGATTGGCTTGCCGTTGCTGTCTAAAAGGTAGCTGGCGAACAATTTGCCATCTTGTTTAATCGTCCAACCGGCAGGGTCTTCATTCAGCCGTACCTCTGCTGCCGAATCCTCGGCGACGGCCGAATTGGTCGCGGTGATGAGCCCCAGGCCGACCAGTGAAATCAGGCAATAGGAAATTAAACGGGAAAAATAAACAGTTTGTTTGGACATGGTTGATGGTTCTCCGAGGTTCAGCAGGGTTTCACAGGGTACACCACTGGAGCGTCGGCGTTCTACTATCGCGGGCTATCGATCAGCGGAAGTAAACGTTTTTTTGGCTTCGATTAACATAGAGAGGTCGGAAATCGGCAACAATCAACCGCTGAGAGTTCCTGAGAATGGCATCAAGCTTCGTCGTTGAAGCGTTTGGGGCCAGTCTTTCGACACCTTTTCTTGCTTCTGTCTTATCCATCTTGCCCCCAACGACAACCATGAATCGACGGCGAATCGGAATAGCCAGCCGCTCAGCGGCCATGGCTTTTATCGGATTGTTCTGCTGTGCCGCCTCGGTAGAGGCACAGCGAAAAAATAAGCCTGCACCGAGCCCCAAGAAGCCAAAGATCAATCTGCCCGCGAGTGTACGGACCAAGCCAACTCCGCGGATGAACGTCGTCGCGGTGAATCCGAATACGCGAAGCAAGGTCCAGTCGGCAGCGGGACAACTTGATTACTACATCGAGTCGGAACTATCGAAGCAGAATCAAGAAGCAAACGAGTTGTCCAGCGATGAGGTTTTCTTACGCCGCATCTATTTAGATGTAGCCGGCCGAATCCCCACACTTGCCGAAGCGAAAGCGTTTCTCGATTCTCGCAGCGAAACACGCCGAGAGGATTTGATCGACCGGTTGCTGAGTAGTCCTGACTACGTGAGCAATATGTACAACTTTTGGGCGGACACACTGAGGTTGGTCGAGCGTCCGCAAAATAACATCGTCGCAGATCCCTATCTCGGATACGTCAAGGATGTGATCCGTGAAAACAAACGATACGATCGGTGGGTCTATGAAATGCTGACGGCCGACGGCAAGGTGTGGGAGAATCCTGCGGTCGGGTTTCAGTTGCGTGACGATGGCATGCCCCTGCCCTACATCGATAATACGGTTCGGATTTTTTTGGGAACACAGATTGGATGTGCACAGTGTCACGATCATCCATTCGATCAGTGGAGTCAGTACCAATTTTATGAGTTGGCTGCTTTTACAGCGGGGACGCGGACAAGAATTCAACGTGGTTCACCAGGATTCCAAAAGACGAATCCAGCAAACCTGTTGATCAATGAGGCTCGCAAGAAACACGAAAAGGGACGTGTTCCCGGCGAGTTTCAACGTCTCGTGAGAGCGAACACCTACAGCGTTTCGGAGGTCAAGGCGGCGTTGCGATTGCCCCATGACTATGCCTACGCCGATGCGAAGCCCAAGCAGGTGATCAAGCCCGCTGTGCTGTGGGGAGAAATTCCCACCAGCGCGAAAGATGGTACACCGCGGGAGCAATTCGCCGCTTGGCTGACCAGCCCCGAAAATCCGCAATTCAGCAAGACGTTAGTGAATCGCTTGTGGAAGCGATTTCTTGGTGTTGGCCTCGTTGAGCCTATCGATGATTTTCGCGATGAGCATCCATGTACCAATGAACGGGCGATGGATTTTCTGAGCGAACAGTTGATTCGTAATGACTTTGATATGAAGGAACTGATTCGCACCATTCTGTACAGTCGTACTTATCAGCGTGAATCGAGTGACTTTGAAATCACCAGCGGTGATCAGTATTTCTTTCCCGGTCCAACACTGCGACGCATGACAGCAGAGCAGGTTTGGGATTCGATCTTGACTTTGGCCGTCCGGAATCCATGGCCTTTCAAGCGACCAACCGCGGCCGATATGGCACCAGTCATGAATCTGAATTTCGGGAACGCAAACTATGCGTCGGTGAAAAAGCAATCGGAGAACTTCCGCGAAACCTATTTCTTAAGTCGTTACAAACGTTCGTTGAATGAACACGCTTATCAAGGCAATGTTTTGTGCCGGGCGAGCGAGTTGCCGACACCATTGCCAGCCGGGCACTTTTTGCGAGAGTTTGGCCAGGGCGATCGACAATCGATTAATGGCTCGCAACAAGATGCCACAGTCCCGCAAATTATGGCGATGTTCAATGGCCCAATCACCCACGTGATGCTCGAGGGTGGATCAGCGATTGTCGATAACGTGGTTGAGATTAAAGAGACAAAAGACCGTATGGATGCGATTTTCCTGAGTGTTCTCAGTCGCGAGCCGAATTCGCGAGATCGCCGCACGGCTGCTGGAGAGTTATCGCGGATTCGAAATGATGCGGTCGGATACGGAAACATCATTTGGGGGTTGCTTAATACTCGTGAGTTTTTATTCATTCAGTAACGAGTTTTCTCGAGCAAACAGCAAGCGTTCCTAGGAGAAGATCTTGATGCCATCACCTGAAATCAGTGTTGACGAACGTCGTGTCTTTTTGAAGACCATGGCGAAGCAAACTTTGGGAGTGTCTTTTGCCGGTTCGCTCGCCAGCGGAGGTCTGTTTGACCAGTCGGTGGATGGGGCAGTCACGCCCAAAGGCAAGGCCAAGCATGTCATCTATCTATTCATGGAAGGTGCGATGACTCACTTGGATACCTTTGATCCGAAGGTGGGTGTGGAGGAAGCAGGCGAAACGAAACCGATTCAAACCCGTGTTCCGGGAATCCAGTTTGGGGATCGGTTTCCCAAGCTTTCTTACTTGGCTGGCGCGATGGCGGTCGTGCGTTCGCTTACGACCGAAACAGGGGCGCACGATAAGGGTCAGTACTTGATGCGCACCTCGTACAAGCAGCTGAATAGTATTCAGCACCCCGGGATGGGCGCTTGGATGGTCTCAGAGGCGGGGCGATTGAATTCAGCCTTGCCGGGTAACTACGTCATCGGAGGCGGGAATCGACATCCCGGTGCGGGCTTCTTGGAGCCGTCTCTGTCGCCGGTCCCGATCGCCAACGCGAGTGCCGGCTTGCAGAACACAAAGCTTCCGAAGTATTTGCCCTCCGAGTTGTTCGATCGTCGGTTGACCTTGGCGTCAAGGTTCGATGAGTCATTTCAGTCGCGGCGTGAAAGCGGTCGCGTGAATGCGTACAACCAGTTGTATTCCGAGGCGCGGCGTTTGATGGGAAGCGAGCACCTAAAAGTGTTCGACATCAAATCTGAGCCACAGGCAGTGAAGGACGCTTACGGTAGCAATGCACTCGGACAAGGATGCTTACTGGCACGCCGGTTGGTACAGAGTGGGGCGAGGTTTGTAGAAGTCAGTTACGGTGGTTGGGACATGCACCAAGATTTGTACTCTTCTCTCAATGATCGCGCCCAACACCTCGACACAGCGGTCGGGAATTTGCTGCGTGACTTGAACAGCAAAGGTTTGCTAGATGAAACGTTGGTCGTGCTGACGACCGAATTCGGTCGCAAGCCAAAGATAAACGCGAACGCCGGCCGTGATCATCATCCCGGCGTCTTCAGCAGTCTGTTGATGGGAGCTGGGATTAAAACCGGACAGGTTTACGGCGCGTCTGACAAACAGGGAGCCTCGGTAGCCGATGACCCGGTGTCCGTTTCTGATTTCAATAAAACCATTGCCACGGCAGCCGGATTGCCGACTGAAGAGGAGCGATACGCGCCCAACGGCCGCCCCTTTAAGATCGGTGGCGATGGCGATCCCATCAAAGCATTGTTGGCCTAGAGTATCGCGGTCAACGCGATTTGGAGCTCGCCAAGCGAGATTCTGCTCCGCGAGATCCCGTGTGACCGGCGAAAGCTGAGCAGCACGCCAGACGCCGTCGTTCTCGCTTACTCATTGAATGCGATTCGCACTGTAGGATCAGGGAGTGCGATGAGGAGTTTCTAGCGATCAGCGGGTGGGCAGCTTGTGTTCTAGGTCATGTGTTCTCTAGATGCTGCACTTTGGACACGGTGCTCTCTCGGCTGTGCTTTTTGGGCATCGCGGTTTCTATCTTTTGTGAATTGACCTTTCAGCGGGTTGGTGGGTTACACTTGGGATAGCGATGGACGCCCGTTTTGGTGGGGCTTCGCAGCGACGAACCTTCCCTCACGACAGACCTGGCTGATTTCAATGCCGGTTTCCCGCCTAGTGAAAAGAGACAACGATGAAACAATGGAAGCTAGCCTTCCTGGTGGCCCCGGCGATTTGTGTTGCCATGCTCAGTGGATCAGCTGAAGAGGCGGAGAAGACGTTGAAGAGAGACCCGGCGCTGGTCTTGTCGGTTCCCGAAGCTCTTGCCGACCGCGAAGCGGCGATGAAGCCGTACGCCGAGCCGATTGAGCATACGGAGGAAAGGCTCGAGATGGTCCCGATCTCCGGGGGGAAGTTTTTGATGGGAAGCCCCGCCGACGAAGACGATCGGAAGGAAGATGAGGGGCCGCAGCGAGAAGTTGAAATCTCACCTTTCTGGATGGGTAAGTTCGAGGTGACGTGGGATCAATATGATGCGTACCGTGAACAAATGGATCAGTTGCGGCGGAAGATGTTTTCGTTGAAGCCGAATGCTCGTGATTTGTTGGTTGATGGAGTTTCAAAGCCAACTGAAGAATACACTGACATGAGCTTTGGGATGGGCAAAGGAAGGTATCCAGCGATTTGCATGACCCAGCATGCGGCTCGGACATTTTGCGAATGGTTGTCGGCTAAAACGGGCCGCTATTATCGCTTGCCAACGGAAGCGGAGTGGGAGTATGCGTGCCGGGCCGGCACGACCACCGCTTATTCTTTTGGTGATGATCCTGATCTGCTCGAAGATCATGCGTGGTTCTTTGACAATAGCGACGACACCTACCATGAAGTGGGTGAGAAAGAACCCAATCCTTGGGGACTGTACGACATGCACGGAAATGTTTCCGAGTGGGTGCTCGATCAGTATGTCGATCAATATGACGCCAGCGATGCCAAGCAGATCAACCCACTAAAGATCCCTGAAACGTTGTACCCACGAGTGGTTCGCGGAGGTGGATGGGGAGACGATCCCGATCAGTTGCGTAGTGCTGCTCGCGTTGGTTCTAACGAAGATTGGAAAGAGCAAGATCCACAGATCCCACGGAGCATCTGGTACCATACAGATGCGCTCGGGGTTGGGTTTCGTATTGTCCGACCGCTGGTTGAACCTACCGAAGATGAAAAAGCCAGCAAGTGGGCAAAAACAGCGCCCGAGCAAATCGATGAAGAGTAATGATCGTGATCGGTTGTCAGGATGTCAGCCGTAACGAACGCCACTCAATGGAATCTTCCCTGCGAGGTTCCGTTGACGTTTGGCTTTTACCATCCATGGAAGGGCAACTGATTCCTGCCACTCAACCACGAGCAATGACGCCCTGCCATGTCTGATCAAAAGAATCGTCGAGAGTTTCTTCAAAACACCGGTCGCGTCGCTGCGGCAACGACCTTGGTTTCCGCGGCAGCGCCGCCCGTTCATGCGGCGGAGGACAATAACATTCGCGTGGTGTTGATCGGCTGTGGTGGGCGGGGCACTGGAGCTGCGTTGAATGCGTTGACGGTCGACAACGGTCCCATGACGTTGGTGGGGCTAGCCGACGTTTTTCCCAAAAACCTCAACAGTACTTATGCGTCATTGTCAGGGCACAAAGACGTTGGATCCAAGGTTGATGTTCCCGAGGAGAACAAGTTCATTGGTTTTGACGCTTACCAGAAAGTAATGGACTTATTGAAGCCAGGCGACGTGGTGATTTTGGCGACACCACCGGCGTTCCGTTGGGTGCAATTTAGCTATGCAATCGAAAAAGGCTTGAATGTCTTTATGGAGAAACCGGTTACGGTCGACGCGCCAACTTCGGTGAGAATGTTGGAGTTGAACAAAAAGGCAAAAGAAAAGAATCTCAAGGTCGCCGTCGGTTTGATGTGCCGACATTGTGAAGCGCGGCAGGAATTGTTCGACCGTATTCAAAGTGGCGAAATCGGGGACGTGAACTTGCTGAGGGCTTATCGGATGGCTGGGCCTACTGGGTCAGCCGCTGCTCCACCCAACGACGGTAAGTTGAATGAGCTTCAGTATCAAATCAAAAACTTTCACGGCTTTCTTTGGCTCAGCGGGGGTGCGGTCAGTGATTTCTTAATCCACAACATTGATGAATCGTGTTGGATGAAGAATGATTGGCCAGTCAGTGCGATCGGGCTCGGTGGTCGACATTACCGCGGCGACAGTGTTGATCAAAACTTCGATACTTACGCGATCGAGTACACGTTTGCCGATGGGGCAAAGTTGATGGTCGACGGTCGGACGATGCCAGGCTGCAAACGCGAGTTCGCAAGTTACGCCCATGGATCGAAGGGCTTGGGGGTGATCTCATCGGCGTCTCACACGCCCGCCAAGTGTCGGATCTATACCGGCAACAACATGGACAAAGCTCAGTTGCAATGGTCGTATCCGCAGCCCGAACGTAACCCTTACCAGCTTGAGTGGAACGATCTGATTGCGGCGATTCGGGAGGACAAGCATTACAACGAAGCCGATCGTGGCGTGATGGCCAGTGCCGTCACTTCAATGGGACGGATGGCGGCACATACTGGGCAAGAGATCACGCTGGAGAAATTCATGGCGCACGATCACGAGTTTGGCCCCGGGATCGACAAGTTGACTCTCGATTCACCACCTCCACTGACCGCCGGTCCCAATGGCCGCTACAGCGTCCCGATGCCAGGTTTGGTGAAAAACCGCGAGTACTTATAGGGTCAGAGTACTTGGCGGAGTACTGGAACGCAGTCAACGATGGCCGGTGGATTGGCGATTGTTGACGGAGCGATTCTTCGTCGTCGGGCTGTCGATCGCTTGTTCCGGCAGGCGTTGTTCGGCTTCGAGTGATGGCTGAGGACTTCGAGTTCTTGCTTACCGCAGGCGCTGCTCGGCCTCGTCGGCCCAAGGGCTGTCGGGGGCGAGTTCCAAGAACTTTCCCCAGTGGTGTTCTGCTTCGATCTCTCGCCCAAGTTTGTCAAGCGTGCGGGCCAAGTTGTAGTGAACGTCGGAGTAGTCTTCGTAAAGAGAGATAGCTCCGCGATAGGCTGCGATCGCCAATTCGAGTTGTCCTGTTTCGGCGAGCACATTCCCCAGACTGGCGCGTGCTTCGACAAACTCTGGGTCGTGTTCGATCGCCGCATAGTACCGTTCCCGAGCGGCAATCACGTGGTCCATGCGGTACAGAAGTTCGGCTAGTTGGAAATCGATGTCAGCACGCGGGCCATCGCGAGCAATGATGGCGTGGCAAAAACTGACGGCGGTTTCGTAATTTTCTTCATCCTCCGCTTTGTAAACCGCGGCAAGTAATTCGTCTTTTTCCGCCTCTTGGTTCCATGGCCCGCCCGATTCGTCACCAGCGATGGAGAGCACTGCGGGTGTTGGTTCATCCGAATGGCCTTCGTCTCGACTGGTTGCTTCCAGTGCATCGAAGTCAAATCGTAATTGTCCGCCCGGTTCGACCAGTCCTTCCCCATCACGCAACAAGACTTGCTTGCCTTCGATAAGAATGGACAACTGGTCCAGTGGACGAACCATTTCTGGCAGTACTTCCACCAATTCGACGAGTCGCTGCTCGATCGCCTCGGGACTGGCACCCGAAACAACCCACTGAGCCAACCGTCTCGCCGTTGCGACTTCTTGGAAATCGAAGTACGGCAATTTGTGAAGTGTTTGAACCGGGGTGATCAGCCCGCGACGATGCCAGCGGCGAATGACACGAACAGAGACCCCCAGCAGATGTGCAAGCATCGCGGGAGTGTGGTACCGGTGCACCGCTTGTTCGACATCTAGCAATCCCAACCGCTGCCAGAGTTCGGTTTCAGGGACAATTTCCAGCGAACCGGTCGCCGCGGCGTTCAAGATGACAGGGCCGAGTAGATCGGCTTCAGCCAGTGGAGATTCGTCTGCCCCAACGACGACCCAGTCGACCGCGGGGGCGTCGGCATCGACGATTACCGCGCCATACGATCGCAACACATTGGCTGCTTCACGCTGGTTCATGCCGCCAAATCGTCCCAGCAAGGCAACCCGTTTTTGGAGGGCTTCATTGCCAGCGGGCGGTTCCGCTGGTGGGGCGTCGGGTCGTTCGCGCTGGTCGCCGGTGTCCGCGTCGGTCAACGATCCGTTTTCCAAAAAAGTTTTTTAATCGTGGCGACGGCTCGCGCCGCCGCAGTATGTCCCCATTATCCAGATTCATCGAGGATTCACGAGGGATCAGCCAGTCTGTTTTTAGAGGAACCCGGTTTGTTTTGGCAGGAACCCGGTTTGTTTTGGCAGGAACCTTGCCCAGATTCGCTGTCTCGATCATCCTGACGGCTTGGCTGGCAGTGGGCGGGATGGCCGCTGGCATTCCTTTGGGAAGGCTGGAGGAAAGTCCGGGCTCCGCAGGACAGGATGGTCGATAACGTCGACCGGCCGCGAGGTTAGGGAAAGTGCAACAGAGAGTAAACCGCCGAACGGCCTGCTCGATCTTGGTCGAGCGGTGCGTGGTAAGGGTGAAACGGTGTGGTAAGAGCACACCAGCGACCGAGGTGACTCGGCCGGCTTGGTAAACCCCATCCGGAGCTAGACCAAACAGAGTGAAGTGGTGCGACATCGTCGTACCCGCCAAGCGGTCCGTACGGCAGAAACACTCGGGTAGGTCGCAATTGAGGCGGCGAGCAATCGTCGTGCACAGATAGATGGTCGTCGTCGATGTCGCTCACGCGAGGTCGGCACAGAACCCGGCTTACAAGCCCACTGTCAGCCTTTTTT
>JAQWPZ010000324.1 GCA_029245125.1 Rubripirellula sp. | reverse complement strand
CCGCAGAATCATGCGATGTGGCGAGCCCGGCTCGGCAACAGGGACTTGCAACAGGTCCGTCGGATCGTTCATCGCATCTCCACTGGCGACGTTTCTGGACTTGCCCCCCGGCTAACATCACGCAAGTTGACTAACCCCGGGACTCGAGCCCTCGTTACAGCCCTCCCGAATCTGCAGGTAATGAACGAATGACCACGCAATCGCACCATTCTCAACGTCTCGGCTTTGCCACCGGAGCCCTCACGTTGCTATTGGCAACAGCCGTGTCGGCGGCTGACGCTGAAAACATTTGGCCTCAGTTTCGTGGCCCGACTGGGAACGGGATGACTTCGGAAGACTACCCAGCGGAATGGGGTGACGATCAAAACATGGCCTGGTCGACAGAGATCCCGGGCGGTGGTTGGTCCTCGCCCGTTGTGTCCGGGAGTCGCATTTTCGTTACCAGTGCAGTTTCGCCTGACGACATTCGACCGAAGGGTTGGGGCGATGGCGTCTCTTCGATGCGGTCGTTTTTCCAATCAAAGCCACCTACGAAGCCGCTCAGCTTTCAAGTCCATTGCCTCAACCTAGAAAGTGGCGATCTGCTTTGGAGCAAGCAGGTCGTATCGCGGAAGCCTTCCTTCAAGATCCACCCATCCAATTCCTATGCGACTGAGTCACCGATCGTTGATGGCGACCGCGTCTACGCTTACTTCGCAGCCATCGGTTCAGTTGCCTGTCTTGATGCCGACGGCGAGGTTGTGTGGCAGAAAGAAGTTGGGGAGTTTCCAACCTCAAGTGATTTCGGAACGGGAAGCTCGTTGGCGATGGTCGACGGCAAATTGTTCATCCAATGCGACAACGAAAAGAAGTCCTTCGTTTGCGCCCTCGAAACCGAGACCGGCAAAGAACTTTGGCGGGTACCGCGAACAAGCCGAACAAGCTGGAGCTCTCCAGTTATTTGGAAAAACAACCAACGGACAGAGCTGATTGTTTGCGGCAGTGGTTTCGTGACCTCCTACGACCCAACCACCGGCAAGGAACTCTGGAGTTTGCCTGGGATGGGTGGCGCGTTCAGCGCATCACCAACGTTTGATGAGGAACGCATTTATCTGGGCAACAGCGGACGCATGAGTCGAGGTCCACTCGTAGCTGTCAAAGCGGGCGCCGCGGGCGAACTCGACATCGATTCGACCGACGGAAACGGAGTCGCTTGGGTTGAAGATGCGGCCGGCCCCGGAATGTGTTCACCTGTTGTCGTCGCGGGCCGCGTTTACGTACTTAGCCGAGGAATTCTTTCCTGCCACAACGCAGCGACTGGGGAGAGGATTTACCGCCAGCGGATGCAAAACGCTTCGAGTGTAACTGCATCGCTGTGGGCAACCGACGAGAAGGTTTTTGTTTTGAACGAGTCGGGCGAAACGTCAGTGGTCAAAGTCGGTGACAAGTTTGAACTGTTGGGTTCGAACGAGATCGAAGGCCTGTTCTGGGCAACACCGTCAGCGGCCAATCAATCGCTGTTACTGCGTGGTGCAGCAAATCTGCATTGCATCAGGAAGTAAAGGTTGGGACACCAACGACGCTCGTTGCGACGCAACTCGTTGCAGCGGGCCACTGTTCCTGCGACGAGACGCAGCGCTCGTCAAGAATTCTCATTGCCCAGAGATTGACTCCGCAAACACGGACAGAGCGGAAGAGCATCAAAATTCGACGGACGACGGCGGTTGATATGGACTACCGTCGTTGATCGTATGCTTTACCGCATTTAGCGCTAGTTGGCTCTGACATCCGCCCCGGCGAGACGAACGTGCCAACTGATCCAATCATGGACAGCACTGACCAATCCCGGACACGCTCCTCGCTTCTTCAACCTTCTCATTATTGTCGCAGCGATCACAAATTTGCAGCAGAGCTTTATGTTGCGTCATCTCGTCGGCGGCGAGGATTTTCGCATTACGAACCTGTTCGATATCGAGTTCTGAATCCGCGTCCTCAGGCAAGCCGGCACCCGACGACAATTGACGGACGCGATCAGCGGTAGCCGCGCAACGTTGGCGGAACATAGGCGTCAAGATGACCGGCTCGGAACGCTATCGCCGAGCGAGGTGATAAGTAACCGCAAAGCCAAACGCACCCCGAACTGCTTGATCCGAAAAGGCGTCGGACCGAGCCTGGCGGCCACCACCGCGGTGACCAACAGAGGCAGGCCAACCAAGATCGGAACAGCGACGCAAAGCTTAACAGCGAGTGAAACAAGCATAACTAATCGAGCACCCGATCAATTTCACCCGATCAATTTCGCCAACGAACCAACGTCACTCCGACGACCGTGAGCACCTTCAGCGCGAATTCAATCTCAAGGCAGATCTCAAGGCCAGGCCAGTGTCCTACTGCAGATGCCCCGGTCGGTGTCTGACACGTCTACTCCGCAGCTGATTCAGGTTTCGTGGTATCGACGACCACCGCTCGATTGGCGAGATCATAAACGGAACCAGCGGGCAAAGCGATGTAGTCTGGTTCACCCGATACAACAGGTAGCTTTCGATTGTAGAAAAAGACGCGACCTTGACCGATGACTTTCGCCTGGGATTGTTGAACTTCAATCGCTGTTGCTTCGTCCAATCCGATGCCTAACAACTGTGGGTGACGCCGCATCAATTCGGTCATATCTTTCTGCCGCCCTCGCTGCGTGAAGTGTTGATCGATTGCTACGCCACCGATAAATCCCAACCCACCACGTTCATAACCAGGCGCCATAATCCGAGTATTCCCAATCGGAGTGGCGCGTGCGAGATAACGTGCTTGAATTGAAGCACCTGCGGAAGATCCCCCCACGACTCCACCTCGCAACAGTGCGGCTTTCATTAACTCGTGTGCGGTCGTGCCGTAGTAGGAATCGGCGAAGTTCCACTGCCGACCACCACCAAACCAAATCCCGGTGGCCGCCTTGAGCGGTTCCAAAAAGTCGGCATCTTTGTCGGCTTTTCGCCGATCTTTCGTGTGGATGAACGTCGCATGCTGGACTCCCATCTGCTGCCACTGCTGAACTGTCCGTTGTTGCTCACCGACATCATCCGCCTCACTGCAAGGCACATAGACTAGCTTTGCCTTTTCAGGTCCACCAGCGAGTTCGACAAACCGATTCATCAAGCCCTTTGGCATCCCCCCACCCCCAACAATCAACAGTGTTCCCTTTTCGACCCTAGGTGTACGGGGTTTCTCGGGCGGAAAAGGCTTGAGTGTTCTGTCGATCGCGTCACGACGCCACTCCGTCAGATCGACCAATGAATTCCAAGGTGGCTGCCGACGTGAACGCTGCTCCGTGATCGATTCAACCCTGGCTTTCAAATCCTCCGTCGCCGGCAAACCAAAAGTCACCTTTCCTTTTCCAAAACAGAACATCTTTCGACCCGCCAGTACCAGCATCGTACTCGGCTCTAATATCACGCCGACCGCACGAGGTTGATCAGTCAAAACTTGCAGCAACGCCTCGATCGTCACTTGGGGTTCTTCCCGCACGCATCGCAAAATGCAATTCGGCAGTTGATTCATACCATCGATGGGTTCCCACGCGAACTCATCCCCGTCGGATTCCGGCATGACCGCAGGTAGATAACACTCACTCAAACATTCGGCCCACGAGGCGTCGGCGATCAACACCCCGCCCCTTGCAACAAATCGAGAAAAATCGACGGACAGTTCCATCAACGCTCCAAGCTGGCCACCAGTCTGGCTGATGGCGGCTGCATCAATCGCGACCACATCAGCAGTCCTCAAAACATTCCTCAGCTGTTCGATCGGAAACGTCTCCGATTTGATACGCGAGAAACTTCCCGCATCAGCGACTCCCTCACGAATTTCCTTCATCAATGGATTGGCGGTTGCTTTTTGGCCGGAATCGAATGAACCAAACCAGACAATCTGCTTTGCACGGACAAGGCGACGAAGGTAAGGACGCACACTTTCAAAATCATCCAAACCATGATTGATGATGATCTGGCCGTTGATTTTTAAATCTTCCGGCCAATCGCGATAGCGTTCATCGAACTCCTGCGCAGAGGCTTGATTCAAGCAACACAAAATCAGCAAGAGCCAGGAAAGCGGTGACGTATTTTTCATGCTTGATCGTAGGTAGATTGAAGCGGTAGAGCGCGAATCAGTTTGAGAGAACATTGAGTCATAACCAACGACTTAAAATGTGGAACACAAGCGATTCAAGAGAAAGGCATTCGCACGCGTTCAGTTTGCAAAGTTGCCGCCTGTATGATTGGAACCGACAGGAGATGGACTCACTACGCCAACAGACCATCCACAACCTGACCATGCACATCGGTCAACCGGAAGTCTCGGCCTTGAAAGCGGTAAGTCAACTGCTCATGATCGAGCCCGAGCAAGTGCAGAACCGTGGCATGCAGATCATGGACGTGGACCGGATTCTCGATCGCACCAAAACCAAACTCATCTGTTTTCCCGTAAACTTGGCCTGCCTTGATTCCACCACCAGCCATCCACATCGTAAAGGCATCAATGTGATGGTTGCGGCCGGTGAATTGACGAACTTCTCCCATGGGGGTTCGGCCGAATTCGCCACCCCAAATCACAATTGTCTCATCGAGTAGTCCACGTCGTTTTAAGTCGCGAATCAGTGCCGCACCGGGCTGGTCGATATCTTGGCATTTGCTCGGGAAATGTTTCTCAAGTGTCTCAGTGGAACCGCCGTGATGATCCCAATTCGTGTCATAGAGCTGAATAAATCTCACACCACGCTCGACCAAGCGGCGGGCAAGCAGACAATTCCTTGCGAAGCTCGCCTGCTGCGGGTCTTGAATACCATACAGGTCAAGCGTTTCCTGACTTTCGTCACGAATGTCCATTAATTCAGGCGCACTGGTCTGCATCTGGTAGGCCATTTCATAGGCGTTGATCCGAGTCGCAATCTCATCGTCACCGGTGGCCACCAACCGCTTCAAGTTCAGCTTACCAACGGTTTCAACCAATTGCCGCTGCTGATCTGGCGTCACCGAACTTGGGGCGGAGAGGTTCAGAATCGGGTCACCCTGGTTTCTGAGCGGCACTCCTTGATAGGTGCTCGGCAGCATCCCGCTGCCCCACAGCACAGCACCGCCGCGTGGGCCGCGAGGACCACTTTGCAGAACCATAAAACCAGGCAAATCTTGACACTCACTGCCAATTCCATATGTCACCCAAGATCCCATGCTGGGGCGACCAAATTGTCCACTGCCCGTATTCATGAACAGCTTCGCCGGTGCGTGGTTAAACAACTCCGATTTACAGGTTTTGACGATACTAATTTCGTCAACGATCTCAGCGGTCTTGGGGAGTAGATCGCAAACCCAAGCGCCACTGTTGCCATGCCTCTTGAAGGTTCGCCGCGATGCCAGCAGGTTGCGACGATGACTGCTATCCATAAAGGCAAAGCGTTTGCCTTCGACAAAACTGTCTGGAATCGGCTGCCCGTTCAATTTCGTAAGGTCAGGCTTGTTTTCAAACATCTCCAACTGCGAAGGACCACCCGCCATGAACAAGAAGATCACATTCTTGGCTTTGGCCGGAAAGTGACTCGACTTGGGCGAAAGAGGATTCTCAACCTGATCCGTGGCGGAGCCGTTTTTTTCGCCCAGCATGGTTGCCAACGCAGCCGCGCCGACCCCCATGCCGCACTGACTGAAAAAATGCCGTCGCGTTTGATCTCGGAAGGGGTTCAAAGGTCTCGTCATTTTCATTCACGGGTGATTGTTTCATCAAGATTTAACAGCACACGTGCTGCCGTCAGCGAATCGAGCCGACGAAGCAATTCAAGCTCAGATTCATCTGGTTGGCGGCCTGTACAACTCCGAAAAGCATCTTCCAGTCCATCCTTGTCGATGGTCCGCTGCAGTGATTGAGCGAACTCAAAAAAGGCCGCATCGTTCATCAGCGCTAACGACTGCAAAGGTGTATTGCTCCGGTTTCGGCGAGTACAACTGCTATACCCGTCGGGGGCATCAAAAACATTCAACGATGGTGGCGGCGTCGCGCGATAGACAAACGTGTAAAGCCCACGCCGATACCGATCAGCTCCAGTGCTCGCCTTCCACGATCGCCTGACCTGCCCCTGACTCATCACAGCGTTGGGAATCGGCGGATAGACTGGCGGGCCGCCGAGCCGCGACGAAAACTGACCACAAGCAACCAATGCGACGTCACGAACAATTTCGGCATCAAGTCGCAATCGTTGTTGTCGTCCTAGCAAACGATTGTCCGCATCGACCTCCGCAAGATCGCCCCGAAACGCAGAACTTTGGCGATAGGTATGCGAAGTCACGATCAGGCGATGAATCGATTTCAGGTCCCACCCACGCTCGACGAAATGAATCGCCAGCCAATCCAACAATCCACGATGCGTCGGGCGGGCCCCCAGCAGCCCAAAATCGTTTTCCGTGTCAACCAATCCACGGCCAAAGTATTGCTGCCAGACACGATTTACGATCACTCGGGCAGTCAACGGATTTTCAGGACTGACTAACCAACGTGCCAAGTCCAAGCGGTTGGGCCGCTCGTGATCTGATTTGAAGGGGTGCAAAATCGCAGGTGTCCCGGGGGTCACTTCCTCGGCTGGCCGCGTGAAATCTCCCTTGATCAAAATGGCTGTCTTGCGCGGCGTTCCTCGCTCACGCAAGACCAAGGTCGTCGGAGCGTTGTTGAGGATTTTACTCAACTCGTCGTAACGCTTCTTCAAGAGCAAGAATGCTTGGTGGTCAGTTCCTTGCCAAACCGACGCAATCTCGAATTTCTGGCCAAGGTTGCGTTTCTGCGATTCGACCGCCAATGCCTTAGTTACCTTGCTGGGAAGCTTCTTTTTGGCTTCATCATCAAGACGATGCTCCCAATCAAGTTGCTCCGCCGAGTGCGAGACAAAATACGCACCTAAATCTCGCTCAGCTTGCTTTTTCTGGGCTGTGATCGCGCTGATATCAAGATCGGGATCGTAGACTTTGATTGACGGTTCATCTTGATCGTTGAAGAAGGCAAACAGTCGATAGAACTCTTCTTGCTTGATGGGGTCAAACTTGTGGTCGTGGCATTGGGCACAACCGATCGTCAGCCCCATCCAAACGGTGCCGGTCGTGGCCACACGATCAAAGACGCTATCGATTCGAAACTGCTCACGATCGATTCCACCTTCCTGATTGATCTGTGTGTTGCGGTGAAATCCTGTTGCAACCTGTTGCCCAACAGATGCGTCGGGCAGCAGATCCCCGGCAAGCTGTTCAATCGTAAATTGATCAAACGGCATTCCCTGATTCAACGCATCGACAACCCACTCGCGGTAACGCCAAATTGAGCGAGGCGAATCGACTGAGTAACCGTTGCTGTCGGCATACCGGGCTTGGTCTAACCACCACCGGCCCCAACGTTCGCCGTAATGGGGACTGCCAAGCAATCGATCAACAAGCGTTTGCCACGCGATTTCCGGATTGCGTTCAAACGCGACAGTGAACTGATCGATCTCCGCTGGCGTCGGCGGCAACCCAATCAGGTCCAAACAAACTCGCCGGATCAACGTACCGGGATCGGCCGATGGTGAAGGCGTCAATCCAGAATCACTCAAACGCGACAACACAAACCGGTCGACCGGATGTCGCGAGTTAGGAACTGACGGTGGCTCAGAACGCTGCGGTGATTGAAACGCCCAATGCTTTTCATACGCGGCCCCTTGGGCAACCCATTGCCGCAGGATTTCCCGCTGAGCATCTGTCAATTGCTTTCCAGAATCGGGTGGCGGCATCTGATCGCTTGGATCTTTTGAATTGATCCGCTCGATCAGTGGACTTGCCGTCGGATTCCCGGCAACCACAATGCCTGATCCGAGCGCCCCTTGCTTGGTGTCCAATCGCAAATCAGCTTCCCGAGCAGCCTCATCAAATCCGTGACAGGCAAAACAATTTTCTGCCAAAATCGGCAACACATCACGACTGAAACGCAAGTCCTTCGCCTGCGTATCAGCTGCGGTTCCCGCGATTGACACGAGCAAGACCGCGAAGACAGACAAACCCAATTTCAACACGTCGCAACCCGTATGTCGGAGAAACCGACCGCAAAGTCTGGCGGCACAAAACAGACCCGAAAATCGCGAACTTAAAACACACCACCGGTGAGCTTTCGCAGCCGCTTCAGATCAACACATCGTCATTACCGGTTAGTATAGCCAGAACGGCGAATCATGGCTGTTGAATCGGCGGGATCTTCATCTCTTCCATCCAAACGCTGATGTGACCGCGAGGATAGACCTCGGTGCGGGGATGGTTGTACCGCAAAAAACTTTTGACGGCGATCAGCACATTGCCATCTTCCAATGCGGGAATGAATTCCTTGTAAATGTGACTGCCACGCGGCTGCCCTCCCTGTCGTCGATAGACGCCATCCTTGGACTCGGCCATCTGCTTGCCATCGATGTACAAGGCAAAGCCTTCGCCTGCATTCACATGACAACTGCCTCCCACCACGACTCGGTATCGGTGCCCCGGTTTTAGCCTTGGTATTTTGAATGCTTGACGCATCAACAAAACTTCCCGATTCCACAATGTATTGGGGGCCGAGCCACAGCCGCAAAAGCTTGATCCACACTGAGCGTTCAACGGAACCAACTGCCCATCAAGCTGACCGAAGGGAGCAGCGGCGGTTTTCCAATTCGCTTGCAGTGGATCGAAGTTCCCTGCGAACCAATCCTCCATTCCCTCGGGATATGTCACATTGCGATACCGTGCCCCCTTCGCTTTATCAGTCTCTTCCGCCGGATCAAACGTAAAGTAATCCCAGGAAGCGTTTTGCATGACCGGTCCAAACGGCTTCCAATCGTAATCCGTGATTCCGACGGCTCGATAATACGACACAACACCATCGAGCGTGTCACGAAGAAATTGATTTGAACGCGGTGGCTTTTCCCCCTGAACAAGCGTCGTCAGCGATTGCTGATTTCGGGGATCAGCCAAGAACGATTGCAAGGCACCTTCGAGTACCATCGGTGCCGTAGCAGCAATAGAAGCGGCCAACTGCTGCTCGGTGGGATCGAGCGTTTCAGAGACGGCCTGACTGAGCTCGGACCTGGAATCGGGCGTCCGCGTCATGGTTGGAATGGCATCCGCTGTTCCGCCTCGCAGTCGCACCATCGCCCGCCCCATCGCCTCGCCGATCAACATGTAAGTTTCAGCATTTCGGTGGTAGTGATAGTTTTGCGACACGGGTGACTGATTGATCTCACGCCAAAAGTCACGGGTATCGACTGACGCGACGTTGCCGGCAAACTCAGGGTATTTCTGTGCATCCGAAACAGCCATCTGAGCTTTCAAAATCGGCAGATAATTCTCGCCCATATTCCAGCCTTCGAATCCGACAGTGGCGATTACAGCGGCCATTTTGGGAGCATCGAATTCCTTGCGAACATCATTGATCAAATTCACGAGATTCTGCTCGTACTCCGCACCCATTCCTTGGATACCGCCATCCTTGTGTCCTTGAAACCAGCCAAAGCCGGCCAGTTCGTAACCTTGCCCTTGATATCCGGGAATGACATTGGCCAGATTGTTGAGTGTCTTTCGAACACCCTCGATCATCAATCGATACTCCAATCCCTCCCACTTGTCAGCGTCTTCACCATTGGTTCGGCCGCTCGACGGCGGCCGAAAATCCCAACCAAGTGCACGGTTGCCCATTGCGGTTTTGATCAGCAGCACCTGTTCGTCATGAAAAGTACCGGTGACGAAACCAAACCCAAGCTCTGGGCCAATCGAGCGACCATTGGATGTTGCAGTCAAGAGACCACCCTTGCCATCCGGTGCGATTCTTGCCTCCTGAAAACAAACGTCCTGACGAACCGTCCAATTCCCCGAGTCATCGATGAGATACGGAAACTTGCGATCTTTCTTGACGACGGTTTCGAGGTCACCCTTGCCTTCGATTTCAACTTGCTCCATCCAGAAAGCTGCTGAACCACCTTTCCGATAGCGAACCGAAATCGGGTAACGCTTCCCCTGCTGCAAAAACACCGTCTGGAGCTCAGCGTTCTCGCCAAGATCACGCCGGTAAACCGGCTTGCCCGCGAGCAAGACAACGGCGTAGGAACTGTTCCCAAATCCGACGTGTACTTGGTAACGGCCGGTCGCCGGCACATCAATGAACGCCTCCGCAACGACGGTGTGTGGAAAGTCGACCTTAGGTAGCTCAGCCGCAACGGTCCCAAGCGCAACCGTCGTCGTTTTGATCGGCGTCGGCAGCGTATCGTCGGCTGTCGGATCGAATTCACCGCGATAAATTCGAACGGTTGCCCCTGACGCTGCATTCGCATCCGCTGACTGATAAATACCATGCCGACCAAGCGCCGACCCGCCCACGGGCATCCGCCCCGCGATCACGTTCGGATCAGCTGACAGGAAAACACTGGGATAGAGTGGTCGAGCACCGGTCAGATCGCCCATTCCGACCATGTTCGATTGCCCCGCCAGAATATAAACCTGAACCGGCTTGGTAGAGTCACCCGGTTTTCCATCGGGCATGGGCAAATCGAGTGGAACATCCGCGGCATTCAACAAGCCAGTTGTGGCCAACAGCAGAATCAGCACCAATGCCGATCGAGATTTGGACATGATCATTGATTGCTTTATCAGGAGGTGCATTGTTTTCATGCAGAACAAACGCGAAGACGCGAATTACCAAGTGATTTGAATGATAGACTATCGGTTCACCGGCATGGGCAGCGGAACCACCAGCCAAGGTCGTGCACTAGCCATACTTGTTCAGCGACAGGGCAAGCTGACTGTGGGTAACAAAATTCCGGATGAACGAACTGAACCAGACAATCAAACCACGTGAAAAGCATGAGTCCATTAAGAATCAGCTCAGGGGTGTGTCCACTGTTCGCTATCGCGGCCCTCTTCACCCTGTGGTGTGGATTCGGCAACCTACCCGCCGCCGCTGCGGAACCAGCATTGCCGAACATCATCATCATTTATGCAGATGACCTCGGCTACGGAGATTTGTCTTGTTACGACTCGGATTGCGCTTATAAAACTCCGCGACTTGATCGGATGGCGGCGGAAGGGATCCGGTTTACCGATGCGCACAGCCCATCCACGATTTGCTCTCCATCACGGTATGGGTTGTATTCCGGCCAACAAATCTATCGTTCGACCGGAGGTGGTGGAGGCGCGTTTGAAGGCCCGAGCGGCCCCAGCTATCTAAAGCCGGGCACTTTGACGATCGGGCAAATGCTGAAGGAAAAAGGTTATCGCACGGGAGTGTTCGGAAAGTGGCACGTTGGCCTCACTTGGAAAGACAAAAATGGCGAACGTCTGCGTGGCGGATTTAAAAACTCGCTGTTGATTGATTACGAGAAGAGTACACCCTTGCCCGACGGCCCAAACGCTCGCGGGTTTGACGAATCGTTCGTGACACCGAACTGCCCGACAACTGACCCACTCTACGTTTACATTGAAAATGGCATGGTCCCCGTTCCAGCGGATCACCGACATCAACGGTCCAACCTGCCCAACCCGGGTGGCAAATGGCGATGGGATAACGATGAAGGATGGGTAGCCCCCGGTTATGAGTTCGTGGAAGCGGACCTGCTGTTCTTTGAAAAGACAAAAAGCTTTATCAAGCAACATCGCGAGCAAACTCCCGACCAACCCTTCTTTGCAGTTCTATCGACCCAGATCGCCCACGCTCCAGTACTTCCCGCTGCTGAATTCAACGGAGCGACCAAAGCAGGCCCCCGTGGTGATTTTGTTTGGGAGCTTGATGTGATCGTTGGTCGCGTCCTCGATCTCGTCGACGAATTAGGAATCGACCAAGAAACACTCATTCTGTTCAACGCCGACAACGGACCCGAAACCTTGCATGTCGACTGGATGCGTCAGGACCATGACCACGATGCCGCCGGGGGCTGGCGAGGCATGAAACGTGATGCATGGGAAGGCGGTCATCGCGTCCCCTTCATTGCTCGCTGGCCCGGCCGAATCCCTGTCCAGCAAGTTTGCGATCAGATGACGAACACCACCGACATCTTTGCAACAGTTGCCTCAGTCGTTGGCTATCGACTTCCCGATAATGCTGCCACCGATAGCTTTGATATGCTGCCAGCGATGCTGGGTACTCAAGACCCGCAAACCAACATTCGTCCCCACCTTTTGACGCAAAGCTTCCGAGGTGAATTCCAGCTCCGGCAAGACAATTGGAAATACTGCGACCACCCAGGATCGGGCGGCAATAATTACACAAAGGGTCCCTTACTGAAATACGCGATCACTGATCACGCTCCCGATGCCCCCGGACAGTTGTATGACCTTGAACAAGATCCAGGGGAAACGGCCAATCTGTTTGAAGAACAGGAAGCCAAGCGGATCGAGATGAAGGCGTTACTCGAGCGATTGAAAACGAGTGGTCGCAGCGCACCACGCAACCGGATGCCAATCGGAATGAACAACATCCCCAAGCTGCCATCGTGAGCCTCGTGGCGAAACAACCACGACCACGTGAGCACCCCAAGTCCGCTGGAATTCACTCCATCCCTGCCCCTGGAAAGACAGCCCCCGGAAAGACAGCCCCTGGTAAACTTGGACTGAAAAAATCAGCGGCGGTAAAATCCGCCTCGGAAACCTCTCCGCTGGGGTTGTCTAAAACGCTCGTTTCCATGCCGTTTGATTGTGATGCACCTTCAAAAACGTGCATCTGTCCCTCCTCTGTCAACACCACCAACGCATCTCCATCTGGATCGAAGGAGATTCGTTCAATCGCAGACCCCAGGCTTGGCAGAGACAACAGTTCCTGACCGGTTGCCAGATTCCAGAATTTGATCACTCCCTCGTCATCTCCCGAAATCAAGGTTTGGTCGTCAGGCGAAAAAGTGACCTGCCGGATCGAACTCGCATGCCCCGCAATCGTCCGTAACACAGTACCGGCATCCGGATTCCAAACACGAAGTTTTCGGTCTTCGCAGGCCGTTACTAACAGTCGCCCATCCTTCGAAAACGCCAGCCCATGAACAGTGATCGAATGCTCTGGAAAGGGCCGCGCTAGCGTTCCCTTTTCAACATCCCAAAGAACCACGTCACGGCCATCACAAAACGCAAGCCATCGACCATCTGGCGAAAAGGCAAGATCATCACAATCACTGGCGACCAAAGACTCAATTTCCCGCCAAGTTTCGGTGCTCCAAATCTTCAATTTGTTTGCGAAACGGCTGCTCGCTAGGAGCAACTTCCCATCCGGCGAGAATTCAACGACGCTAACTTCGCTTTCGTCAGCGAATGCTTGCATGGTCCGAAAAGGTTTGCGTTGACCCTTTCGCCACACATGAACGCGTCCATCACGGTGGCCACCCGCGAATAGCTCTCCATCAACACTGGCAGTAACTGCCTCGCAGACAAATCCGAGCACTTTTTTTCCCCCGCTGCCAACACCATTCTTTTTTCTTTGGATTTCCCCATCCGGCCAACTGACCGAAAGAAGACTGCCGTACTCCGCGAGCAACAATTCGCCATCAGGCGACCAATCAAAATCCTCAATCAGTTCCAAGGGATGACGTTGCTTTGTCAACCAATCCCAGCGGCCGGAGATTTCGAGAGGCCAAACACGAATCGTGCCATCCCGACTGCAGGTGATCAATTCGTTACCGTTCACCGCAGCCGAGAGTGACCAAACCCGGTCAGAGTGCCCCAGCAATAAACCAGACTGGTCAGAAACAAAACTCAGGGCGTTGAGGTCATAGACAGTCACTCCTTTGACATCATCGTGGCTCAAGAACTGCCCGGCTCGACTGGAAGTACAGAAAGCTTCCGCTGATCGATCAGGCCCGATAATTTCGTCTTCGTGTGATCCATCCAACCAACGAATAAAATCAGCATCGCCCTCCCTGCTCATCGCAAGAGCTTTCCCATTCGCCAGCCAGTTGACCGCCGAGCACCGAAATCCATTCGTGTTGACTTCCGACAACTTCTCCGTCATGCGATCCCAGAGATAAGCCGCTTTTCGGTCGCAGCAGATCGCGATTCTTTTTCCCTGAGGGCCCCACTCCACGGTTGTGGGAAGCGAAGGAAGTTGGACTTTCTTCACCATCACTCCACGTTCGACATCCCAGATCAACAGTGTTTCGCCATAATCCCAAATGGCAAGTTCAGACCCGTCAGGTGAAAAACGAACACCCACAGCCCTGTCGATCTCCAGCTGCCACTCGTTAATGAGCGTGCAATCCTGCGGATTCCAAAACCGGAGCACGTTGTTCCGACTGGTGGCAAGCACCTTTCCGTCGGGGGAAAAGTGGCCGGGAGTACCAATCGGAACATCCAATTTGCTGATCAATCGGAATTCAGAGTCCGAAGCTGAACGACGGTAGAGAATACGTCCTGCACTGTAGAGCTGCGTGCCGTCAGGCGAAAATGCAAGTCTCTCTGCTCGCCCACCGCGGTATTCATTTCCACCGCCCGATTCCACTTCATAAATTCGCTTTAGCACCAGGTCGCGAACAATCAGTCGGCCGTTTTCTCGCAGTCCCACCCAGCATCGCCCGTCTGGTGCCAAACGCACCGCCTGTAGGTTCAAGTAGGCTTCTTCGAAATGATCGACCACCCGACTTCCCTCAATTTCCCAACGTCGAACTTGGCCACTGCGATCACCTGCGACAAGCGTCTGTTGGTCCCTCAGAAATTCGATTGTCTGAATGCCGTCATGATGACCATTAATGATGGCAGCCAACTCGCCCGAATCTGTTTTCCACGCACGGATCGTCCCATCATTGCTACCGCTGAAAGCGTATTGACCAGATGGTGAAAAGCAAACGGCGAGAACCATCCCGGCATGCCCAGCCATTGTGCGAATCGCATCGCCAGTCTCTGTATCCCACAAACGTAACGTGCGATCATTCGAACCAGAAATAAGTAATTTCCCATCGGCCGAAAAGGCGATGGATCGAACCGGGCCTGCATGTCCTGTGAATTCGCGAAGCGGACGATAATCGTCGCTCGACCAGAGTCGGATCACACCATCCTCTCCACTGGATGCTAGTGTTTTGCCATCCGCAGAATAGCAAACTGCCACCACCGCCTGACCGTCGTGGCAATCAGCCAATAACATCGACTCGGACTGCTGAGACATGTCCCAGATCCGAATGCTGCCGTCTTCTCCACCAGTGGCTAACACGTTGGCATCAGGCTGAAAAACCAAGGAGTTGATTGCGCCCTGGTGACCGCGCAGCACCCCCATTGAGCGACGACGGCGTATGTCCCAGAGGCGAAGTACACCAGCAGAATCGCCAGCAGCAAAGACATCTCGCGTTGATTGATTGTACGAAGGAACTCGCGAATCCACGTCGTCATTGCCGGCCGTCAATCGACCGTGATCGCAACTCATAAATTCGACAGATTCGCTTGCCAAAACCTCATTGTTTGATGGCAAAAATTGCCGCAGGTGATGCCATTCAAAACCTTGCAAATCCTCTCGATCCCGGTAAGCGGGATTCGATTTCATCAATGCCCAAGCTGTTGCACCGTCCCCATCTTGCCAAGCATCGACCGCCAACCGAACGCCTTGAACATACAGCAACAATTGGTTCTCTCGGAGTGCTTCCTCAGCAACAAACCGATTTGCCTCTGAACTCGAAAAGTTTTCTTTCGCGACCTCAAGCGCATTCTTGGTTCGCAATTGTTCGCGAGAAATAAACGCCGCACCGATGAATGAAACAGTGGCAATCAGCAGAAGCATCAACAGGACCGACGGCAGTACACTCGGATGTCGTCGCGACCATTTATGGACCTTCGATGTGAACGTTGGGTGCCGCGCAGAGATGGGCAGATTGTTCAAAAAGCAACGCAAATCTTTGGCAAATTCCTCAGCGGATTGATACCGAGCACTCGGCTCCTTTTCCATCGCCTTAAAGACAATCGCATCTAACTCGGCGGGAACTTTCGGATTGATCCGACTTGGCCGAATGGGGTCGTGCTGCCCAATCTTGGTAAGCAATTCATTTCGATTCTTTGCTTCGAACGGAGGACGAAGTGTCAGCGCTTCAAAAAAAGTGACCCCGAGCGAATAGATGTCAGTACGATGATCAACACCACGGCCTGACAAGGCTTGCTCCGGACTCATGTACCGAATCGTGCCAACAACGTCACCCGTTAAGGTGAGCTGAGAATCATGCTCGATACGTGCGAGCCCAAAATCGGTCACCCAAAGCTTATTATTCGCGTCTAGCAGCAAGTTGCCCGGCTTAATGTCTCGATGGACAATTCCACTCAGATGAGCGTGTTCCAAGGCGTCAGCGGCTTGCAGCATCAAGCGGGTGATCCCGCGACAATATTCCGGGTGTAGGTACGAGACCTTACCGGACACCACCTCCGTATTCTTTGCGGCAGGAGAGGTTGCGGACTGTGAGCCAGACCTTCCTTTTGAACGCGATGAATCAGGTGAGTGAGAAGATTCCCCCGAACGCGATGACTTTCCCGAGCCAGATAAATTCCCCCAGCCAAGCCCGCGCAAAGCCGCCGCTTCGCCCGATGGATCATCTTTGGCTTGGTCGCGCAACGATTGCATCGCGGCCGCCAAACTCTGCCCATTGATGTACTGCATCGCGTAAAAATGCACACCGCGTTCGCATCCGACCGAATGAACAGGAACAATATTTGGATGGTGCAAACGAGCTGCCGCTTGGGCCTCTGTTTTGAATCTTACCAATTGGCGGTCATCGAGGACCGCAGCGAATGGCAACACTTTTAAGGCAACATGCCGATCTAGCGACAGTTGCTCTGCTTCGTAAACGACCCCCATTCCGCCACGACCAAGCTGCCGCAAGATACGAAAGTCCCCAATCGTTCGTTCCCGCATCCTCTCGGTCTCGAACGATTCATCGATTTGCGGAGCCCCTTGCGCAACCGTGTTGCCCTGCTTGGTTCCGGAATCGAAATGAAAACCAGATGAGTGAGGCATGTCAGAAATCTCAGTGAACGCGGACCGACGGGTTTAGCTTGAGGCTTGCAAACTCAGCAGCAATCTGGACCGCAACAATCTTCACCCATCACGGTCAATTTAAAGTCCTGGCCTTTTGTGACCCGCGGTGAACGCAAATGGCCGCCGCATTCCATCGGCTGTGCATCTTCATCGGCGACAGGTGTCCGCGGCTCAAGTGGGATAAAGTAATCCTGGTAAGGAGGCCGGCTCAAGATTTGAAACGTTTTGCGACAGACCGCTGTCCGTATTCCACGTTCAAAGTGGTGGCCGTCATCATCGACCACTTCCGAAAATGGTCCTTTGTAAATGACTGCCTCATGATAATCGTCGCACGGCCCCTCCTTGCCTTTGTAAGCAATCACCGTCGTCGATCGAAACTCGATCCCTTCGACGGTCTGCCAAGGAGTCGCCTGCAGGATCGGCATTTCGACACCGTAAAATCCAGCCCGCTCGAACGCGCTCAAAAAATCTGATTCCTGAAACGCACCAGAAATGCAACCGCTCCATAACTCAGCATCCTTCTGCAGGTGCGTCGGAACGGCTTCATCGCTCACGATGTCACTGATCACCGCTCGGCCGCCCGGCTTGAGCACACGGTAAATTTCATCAAACAGCTGTTTCTTTTCGGACTCGTCAACCAAATTCAAAACACAATTACTGACGACCACGTCAATCGAGTTGTCAGCAATCATCGGCTCATCAGCCCGCATCTTGTGCAGAAACGCTTCGAGTCGTTGCAGTCCCGCTTCATCCTGAACGGGATTTTCAACTAAAAAGGTTTCGACACGATCACGATCAATCGCGAGATCTTGGATCCTGCCCTTTAAAAACTGGATATTGTCATAACCGACGGCAGCCGCAACGGTTCCCTGACTCGATCTGGCGAGGTCGAGCATCGTGTCGTTCATATCGACACCGATCACGCGCCCCTGGGCCCCAACAACCTGCGAGGCGATGAAGCAGATTTTGCCGCCACCACTTCCTAAATCAAGAACCGTTTCGCCTGAACCGACATACTTCGACGGATCCCCACAACCGTAGTCGCGTTCGATGACCTCTTGGGGAATCACTTTCAAGTAAGTCGCGTCGTAATCAACAGGACAGCAAAGCTGTGCCTCTCTCTCCTCCGCAGCGCTCGAATATCGCTCACGCACTGCTTTTTCCGTGTGATGCACATTCGCCATGAATTTCTCCCGCGATCCTTCCGTTGTGTCAACAAAAACGATTCGATTCCAAACACTTAATCCGTCACCACAATGCCACCACAACTACTGCCGGCACCTGCCGTACACCCGTAGCAATGATCAGCCGTACGGATTCGTTGACCCAGGAACGAATCGAGACGCTCAATTTTCCAAACATCCGCTGCCCCACTTTCAGAGTTGACATTTCCCGCAGCCCCACAAACGGGTGCGTCCAACATCTGATTAAAATCGCAATCGTAAATCTGCCCATCCCAACCGATCGACAACATGGACCGACACATGACCCCACCAAGAGCCTGAGGATTGAAATTCTGTTCCAGCAGATTCATGTACTGTTCGAGTTGTCCACGTTTACGCAGGTAGCCAGCATAGCGTCTGATCGGGATATTCGTGATCGTTAATAGCCGATCAAACTGAATGTCATACCGACTTTGCAGTTCACGTTTATAGTCGGCCTGCAACGCAACTTGATCGGGTGGGAGCGAGGGGCCGGTTGGATTGAATACCAGATCCAGCCTCAAACGACCCTCGGAGACTCCGTAACCAAGTTCGTTCAATCTCTGCAGCCCTGCGATGCTCCGTTGAAACACCCCGTTTCCACGCTGTGAGTCAACATTGTCCTCCAGATAGCAAGGCAACGAGGCAACAACCGCTACCTGCTGATCTGCCAAGAATTCTGCGAGCGATTCCTGTCCGGGCTCGGACAAGATTGTCAGATTACATCGATCGATGACGCCTTTTCCTGACGAACGGAATTGCTGAACCATGTCACGAAAATTGGGATTCAACTCCGGTGCCCCACCCGTCAAATCGACCGTCTCGACTGATTCACAACCAAGGACCAATTCCATCACCCGCTCCGCCGTCGCCCGATTCATATTCTCGCGTTTCCGCGTCGGCCCCGCATCGACATGACAGTGCGTGCAGGTCTGGTTACAGAGCTTGCCCAAGTTTATTTGCACATCCGTCATCCGATCGCGCAGCAGGGGCCCACCGAACTGCTGTACCTTTTTGCTAAAGGGTTCAACAATTCCCTCCGGCAAACCGGCGTCGATAACAGGCAATAACGATGTCATCCGTGTTTACTTACTCGTGAGTGAAAAACGTGCAATCTTGCCGCCTTGTTTCGCCGCCTTGTTTCGCCGCCTGCTGGCGACAACGTCGACTCGGACAGCAGCGGCGAACCCGCAGATGCTGCAGTGACCCAGCGGATCAATGATGAGTTCAAGGCCGCTCCCACCATGTTCGGCTCGGCTTCACCAAAATGGCTTCATCGAAATCACATCAAACAGCCGCAGGCATCACATCTACCGGAGCATTACTGTCCATAAATCGCGACGCGGTTCAGGTGAAAGGTTCCAACACCGTCGAGTCCGATGCGAAGATACCGAGCCTGCGTGCCCGCTGGCAAATCGACTGTCCAATCGCCCTTCATTTTGTCAGCAGTCCAGACCTTTTTGAAGTCCTTGCCATCCAGACTCGCCCAAACGGTCAAGCCCTCTGCTCGGGCGTGGAACTGCGGCGACAAACGGTTCTGCAGCCAAAGGTGCCGCACCTCCGCCACTTTCGGTAAGCGAATTGTAATCGCGGGCTGTTTCGCATCATGCGCTGAATGAAACAAGAAATCGTTCGTTCCTTCCTGCGGTGCATCAGTTAAAAGCAGGTGGACCGAATCGTGCCAGGCAGAACTGGTCATGGTCGGGCCCAATTTAACCTCCGCTTGTCGCGACAATTCCTGAAACCCCTTGTACTCTCTGGGTTTCGGTTCGGTTTTCCAATTCGCCGAAATCCAACCGCCTGGGCGAACCAGCATCGTCACCCCCTTCTGTCGGCCGAGGTAGGCAATCAAATCCAACGTCTCGATCGGGGCAATCTGCTTGATCAACCCCTCGGGCATCGAACTAGCTTTCATCTCTCTGCGAATTTCGATGTCATCTTTCAACACATCGACCTGCTTCGCTTGATTCGCACCCTTGGAATCTGCCACACCCAGCGAAATCATTTTCTCGTCTTCTTTCAAAACAAAACCGTTAAACACCTCCCCATCCAAGGTCAAAAGCGAAACGGTCTCGTAGCCCTTTGAGATTTTGTCATTTGGCATCAGCATCGATCGAACAATTTCTTCGGTGTTCATGCGAGATGCCACATCCGACAAGTCCGGACCAAACTTTTTGCCCAGATCACCAATCATGTGACAGGCAGAACAGACTTGCTTGAAGACGGCTTCACCACGCTGATGATTTCCACCACGAAGCTTGGCGAGTTTGCGGATTGCTTGATTCCGCTCGCGAATGGGAGCATCCACATCTTCTGCGATCTCGATCGGCTCGACCGCTTCCCCACCCGGGCCCGTTGCTTTGATATGACGTTCCAGATACTGCCGCGCCGGTTCGCTTGAATCAGCCAGCAATTTTGCACGATCCGCTCCACTCCACTGCGGTTTCAGAGCATGCAAGGTGTGTTCTAGCGTGTACTCAACCCAGTAGTCCAAATCGGAATCGACGGCATTTAATGCAACCGCAGTCGCATCACCGGATTCCAAAAAACTGGCACCGCGAATCGCCTCCAAACGGACCCGAGGATTGGGATCCGACATCGCTTGAATCAACCGCTGTTTAAAGTCGGACTGCCGCTCTCGCTCATTGGTGATTGTGTGAATCGCAGCAGCACGAGCATGAAAGTCTGTACTGGCAAGAATTTTATCGAGCAGCGTGCTTTCAACATCACGAAAACTTTCTTGAATCCACATCGCTTCACACAATTGACGAGGATCCTCGATTCCTTCCAGCCACTTCGTCAACGCCGCATAGACATCCTCTTTTCTCCTGTCGCGGATCTCCCGTCGCACTCGGTAACGAGCCCGCAACTCGTAAACATTCAATTGGTCTAACAGTTCGGCAACCGACTTGTCTGATTGAGTCAATGGTTCCAACAAGTCATTCTGTTTAAACACCATTCGATAGACACGTCCATGCTTGTGGTCACGATTGGGATCGCGCTGCGAATACTGCATGTGACCAATCAAAGCATTGCACCAATCACCGAACCACAACGCACCATCAGGACCAATCTTGGGATCGACCGGTCGAAAAAAGCCATCTTTCGAATCGAGTAAATTCTCGATCCGCTCACCCTCGAAACCAGCTCCGTTCTGTTCATCGCGAACATTGAACCGGGGCAATCCGTGCATGTTGATCACGCATGCATAAATGAACTGACCCTGAACATCCTCGGGAAAATGACGCGAATACAAAAACTCATTTCCCACAGCCGGTCTCATTCCCTCGTTATCGAAGATCGGGTTCATCGTCCTCCGCGTGTCGACTTCGCGACCTGCGAGCGGGCTGACCCAATGCTGCTTGGCGTTCGTGCCATCGCCCACAATCCCATTCCCCCAAGCGTCAAACACCAAGCACCACGGATTTCCGTAGCCCGGTGTACGATAGTGTTCGAATTTCAGACTGTGCGGGTCAAAGACATAACCGCCACCGGTGCCTTTGTTGCGAAATGGTCCCCAAGGAGTTTCCATCGTTGTCGAAAGGGCGATCCCTTCCAACATATGCAAGCGGCCACCATGCGAGAATTCCCAGGCACCGACGGTGTGGTGCGTGTCGTCGGTGGCAATCCCATCGATCACCTGCTCCACGTGATCGGCCCGATCATCGCCATCAGTGTCTTTGATGAATAAAATCCGTGGCTCGTCTACGACCAACACGCCACCATCCCAAAACTCGAACCCGGTTGGGCAAATCAGCTTGTCGTAAAACGTCGTGCATTTATCGGCCCTGCCGTCGCCGTCAGTATCTTCCAAAATCAACAACCGATCATTGGGCTTGGCAGAACCGGGTTGCCACTGTGGATAATTCGCCATGCACGAAACCCACAATCGTCCTTTGTTATCGAATGCAATCTGATTGGGATTGGCAAGTTCTGGGAACTCACGTTCGGAGGCAAAAAGTTTCACCTCGTATCCATCGGGGACGGTCATCATCTCGATCGACTGCTCGGGCGTCGGAACTTCCAGCGTAGGTGGCTCGCGCATTTTCCGAAAATTGTCATCCCGTGTGCCGAACATCGTCTCGGGCGTAAAAACTTCTCCGGTCGTTGAATCGTCTGGCGAGTTAGGAACCTTTCGTCCGGCCGCCAAGTCCCACAGATACTGATCGCGGACCGAGACGATTTGACGGATCTTTCGGTACTCCGTCGGAAAGGTTTCGGTGTCCCAGGTGCGACGCCCGCCATACACATACCAACCGTTCAGCATGCGGTAATCTTGCAAGTGAAACCACGATTTGTCGTTCACCCATTTTCGAATTTCGTTGAACTTCGAAACGTCGACTCCCAAAGGATGCTCCGTTCGAAATAACGCTTTGTCGATCAACTGCCCGATCGCCGCATCGCCAGCTTCGTTGAGGTGCACTCCGTTGATGGTGAATTGATGCCCCGCCTTTCCAGAAAACAGAGAGAGAGAATCATCAAAAACATTTACGAAGCGATGACCGTCTTGCCTGGCAAGCTTCTGAATCGCCGCTGTGTAAGCTTTCAGATTCATATTCTCTTCCACACCCTTGGGGTGCAGTGACTTGCCCGTTGCTTCGAAGGCAATCGGACTGATCAGAACAAATGTCGGCGACTTCCCATCCTTGGTGAATCGTTCTGTCATCCCAGCAATGTAGTTGCGATAGCCAGCGATGAATGCATCGACGCTCTCACGATCACGTCCTGCGAACGATTCGTTGAATCCGAAAAAGCATAGAAACATCTCCGGCCCAAAAACTTCAAGCGGATCATCGATCGTTGTGTAGCTACTGGGTCGTTGCTGATTACCGACCTCGTCTGCGGGCCAACCGAAATTCCGGAACACCAATTCCTTGTCGGCAAAACGAGTATGCAGCAAGGTTTCAAAGTGGCCAAACAAATTCATCCGTTCGGCAAACGAGTTACCAACCGCGACCACGCGATGCCCTTTCCGCACCGATAGCGAACCGGAGTTCAAATCTTTCGGCACAGGGGCGGCCTTCGGCTGTGCCGCTTCGAGTTTCCACACAGGCGTACCAGCCGGATCAGGCATCTCAGGCGATTTCCCCAACCCATAGTCGGACGGCTGCAGGTTCGCGTTCTTCCAATAATCTTTCTCTCGAATGAAGCCGTAGAAACTCGGCTTAAATGGATCAACGAAATCAACATCCGCCTCTGCCGGTACGTCACGACCGGTGAGATGATAGGAAGCATTGACGATCATCCGCCGCAGATCTTCACTCAAAAAATCAACCGACGCTCCGCCCGTCGTACAGAACGACTGACCGCTCGTGCCGTTCGGGCCGGTATAGTCATGCAGCCAGGCAAATGGCTGCATCGGATCATTCTTAGGACCGGCGATATTCTTTGAATCTGGAGCAAGTGTCTCGGTCACTGCAGCCCGCAGCAAAATGTTGTCGGCATCGGTCAAGTGAATCACGCCGTAGACGTCACTCAGGGCGAACACATCGGCAACCGAATTCAAAACCGGATGCTCTTCTTTCCCAGGCTCGATGACTCCCCGAGCACCTTCTCGTTTGTGACCACCGTGATGATTCACCCACTGCTCACCAAGCACCAAACGACCGAACTGGGAAAACGAAATCTCACCGCCAAAATCCCCTCGTCCATTGAACGCATGCGTGGCGGTACGAATTCCGATCACCGGCTTGCCGGCGTTCAGGAATTCGGTGATATGCGTGGCTTCTTCGGGCACGGGACGACGAAACCGTGTTCCAATGATCATCAGGTCGGCATCGCCAAGCGAATTCAACCCCCGCAAGCCAGCCTGATTGTTCGGATCAATGTAAGATCCGTCTGCCGAATAGGAAAAGACGATCGTGCAGTGAAAGCCATGCTTCTGGCTCAACAGCTTGCCAAGCATCGGCATCGACTCTTCCGAGCGATACTCTTCGTCACCGGCCACCAGCACGATTCGTTTCGCATCCGGATTTCCGTCGGCGGGCGTAAAAACTAACTGGTCAGAAACGGCTTGCCCCCAGGATGGGTTCCCAGCGGCAAGCACCGCGCATGCGAACGCGAACATTTTGAGATAGAACATATTTCGAAAACCATTCATCAAATTCAATCTGACTGTTGAGTGCAACTATCGAGTCGTAGGGAGCGAAACATCTTTTGGCAAGAACGTCACTTCTCGATCATTCGAGACAGGTTTGCCGTCTGTGCTACGCCCCTGACCGACCAATTGGTTTAATAACAGGAGCAGGGAATCGACTCGTTTCGGCTGTTCAGAGACCAAGTTTTTTTGCTCACCCCGATCCTGCTTAAGATTATACAGTTGAAGAGGTGGCAAGTTTTGCTTTCGCGCTTCAGGTTCGCGTGGTCCGCTCCATCCCCCGCTGCCGGCTGACAGACAAAGTTTCCAATCTCCTTGCCGAATCGAAAAGGAACCTCCAATCGAATGACTGACTAGGTTCTGCCGATCAGTCTGTCCCTCGCCATCAAACGTGGGCAACAAGCTGAATGAATCCTCGCCCCCCCGTTTGTCCGTTGCTTGCCCTGTGATCTCGCCCAACGTCGCATACAAATCGGTCAAGCAGGCGAGCGATGTGGTGGTCTTTCCGGCCGCGACCTCTGCGGGCCAGCGGACAATGAGCGGGACCCGGTGTCCACCCTCATAGATATCAGCTTTGTGACCACGGAATCCAGCACTTGGTGCATGTCCGTATTCCTTCAAAACCTTGAAGTTGGCTTGCGGGGAGCAACCGTTGTCACTGGAGAAAAAGACCAGTGTGTTGTCATCAATCCCAACTTCCTTCAGAGTGCTGAGCAGTTGTCCCATATGATGATCGACTTGCATTACAAAATCCGCATAGGGGTTGATTCCACTGGCGTCCTTGAATGGGGGCACGGGAACAATCGGCGTATGCGGGGCGGGCAGAGCGAGGTACAAGAAAAATGGCTTACCCTGCTTTGCCTCCGCTGCGTGCTGCTTGATATGACCGATGCTTTGATCGAACAAATGAGGCAGCACCTGCTCGATTTCAAAATCGGGACTGATCGGCCCGCGACGATACCAACCGTAAGGATCTTCTTTTGAAGTGACACCTTCCTCACGCTCCGGAATCGCCGTGACACGACCAGTGTCCACCCAGACATAAGGTGGCATGTCCAATGACCCACAATGAGCGTAGTAGCCATCAAAGCCATTGATGTCAGGACCATTGACGACCGGCTTGGTGAAATCGATATCGGCAGCTTGCGGCTTTTTCCCTTTTGTTGCTTGCTTCAATCGTGCCCAATCCCACCCAAGGTGCCACTTACCAATCATCTGTGTGTGATACCCGGCTCGCTGCATCAGGTGCCCAACCGTTTCACGATCGCCCGGAATTAAATGGTCACTGGTGCCGCTCAAGACGCCACGAGCCAGCCGAGACCGCCAGTTATAACGCCCCGTCAACAATCCGTATCGCGTCGGTGTGCATACCGAACTGGACGAGTGGGCATCCAAGAAAGTCAGACCCTCATCGGCCATCTGTTGCAAGTTCGGTGTCTTGATCTTGCAGTCCGGGTTCGTGGGCTGCAAATCACCGATACCGAGATCATCCGCGAGCACAAAAATGACATTCGGAAGCGGATCTTCAGCGGCACGAACCACGCATGTACAGGAACAAACCACCACGCATACAAAGGCTCTGATCAAAAACTTCATGAATCTGGCAATCATCGAGGAAAGCTATTTATGTCATCCACTCCCGATATTGTAGACGAATCGTTTGCCCCTCGACCGCCATACAATCCCGCGATCACACTAGAGCCCACGCGATCAACAAATTCAATCAGAACTCAGCCCCCTCACTGATGCAGCAGTCAAGACGCTGGATGACTGCACCCAAGCGGATATAAACACAACATCACCACGCCTGTCCGAGTTCCGAACACGAATGAACGCATTCAGAAACTGCTCACTCGGTGAACCAGGCTGAAACTTGACACAGTACAATCCACAGCGAATTAAAATCCGCCGTCAAACGATTGAGCGAGGATTCTTGTGGCTAACCAACTGTCCCAAAATCAAAACGACGAACTGCTTCAAGAGTTTCAGAAGAACGGAAAACTCGCCGCTGTCAAACTCTACAAAGAGTGGACCGACTGCTCTCTGGTTGATGCGAAAACTTACGTCGAAAATCTCCCATTGGATGGCCCCCCTGCACCCAACCCCGAAACGAATGCCACCGACGGCCAGCAGATGGATCGAATTCTAGATGCGATCCAACGTGGCAACAAACTGGAAGCCGTCAAAATATACAAAGAGACGAATGATGCTTCTTTGATGGAATCGAAGCAGTTCATCGAGAACCTGATGAGCCAATTGGGAGTGGAGGATACCGGGGGCGGGTGCGTGAAGGTGATCCTGTTGGCCATCATGATTAGCGCCGGAACACTCATTGCATTAACCTGAGGACCGTAACATTCATCGCGGGCGACCCCCGACACGCAATCGAGCCAGCAGTCGATTCATGACGTCGATTAGCGTCTCGACACAATTCAATAGCGAGGTCCAACCGCAAACGATGAGCCCGATCAAAAAACGGGACTGCCCCAGAGCGTGATCTGAAACTTCAGCTCGGTCCACCACAAGTCTGATTTCAAATTCCAAACAACGATGGCTGATCCTAATCCCCAGACTCGATTCCCATTTAGTCAAGCGGTTCCTGATACAACACCACCTTACTTTCCCCTGCATACCGAGGTTGACGAATGATTTCCATGCGGCCGTCGCTGGTGCTACTCCTGTTAATTTTTCCAGTCGGGTTGACTGGAAAACTCTGTGCGCAAGATGACGAGACGGTTCGCGTCTTCATTTTCGCCGGCCAGTCCAACATGGTTGGATCAGACTCGAAGGTAAAAGACATCGAACGGTTTCCACCGTTCGATGGACTCGATGCCCCACAACCCAAGGTGCGTTTTTCGTACTGCCTGGGACGTGAAAATAAAACTAAATCCGATGGCTGGGTTGATCTGCAACCGGTGAACAACATCGTCGGTCCAGAACTGAGCTTCGCACGTGAGGTGACACAGAACACCAAAGCCCCTCTCGCAATCATCAAAGTTGCTGCCGGCGGAACCCACCTCGGAGGGGATTGGAATCCGGATGTTCCCAGCGGTTTCAAGATGTACCCCCTGGCATTGAATTGGATACGGGATGCACTCTCTGATTTGGACAAACAAGGGATCAAATATCGCCTGGAAGGATTCATGTGGCACCAGGGTGAGAACGACATGTTCAACGAAGACTACATGGCGAATTACGGGGACAACTTACAAAACTTCCTTGCCAGTTGGCGGCGTGATCTCAATGCACCAGAGTTACGTTTTTACATCGGCGAGCTGTGCACCAAAACAATTTGGGGCATGGATTTGCGGCCCAGAATGTATGCCATCAGCCTCGGCCAAAAAGAGGTGACAGGCAACGATCCACTGGCTCAATACGTACCCACTTCCCATGTCGGCGTCGAAATTGGTGGTGGAGTTGGTTTGCATTACCACTATGGAACACTTGGCCAACTTGAGCATAGTGTGAACTACGCTGATGCCTATCGAAAGAACATTGGACAGAGAAAAGCGGCTTCCAAATCTCTCAACCAATGGCCCTACAAAAAAGACTCGAAGGTCAAGCTGTTTGTTCTAGCAGGTCATCGCAACATGGAAGGCGAACGCGCGTTCGTTCAAGAATTGGCGGCACTGAACGACAAAGCAGCTCTCCTGCAACCGAAACCGAGCATTGCCTTTCGATACAACCTGGGTGGCGGATACAAGGTCTCCGACGACTGGGAACCACTTCGGCCAGCCGGTTACTACGACACCTTCGGCCCCGAAGTCAGTTTCGGCGATTCCCTGAACGAAGCAGCGATCGGGAACATTGCCATCGCAAAATTCACCCACAGTGGATCGCAGATCATCGACTGGACCCCCGAGGGAAGCGAAGCCAAGACTCGAAACCTGTACCCCGCTTTTTTGCAATTTGTGCGTGATTCGATTCGAGACCTCGAAGCACGCGGCCAACAAGTTGAACTAGCGGGCATCTTTTATCACCTGGGCGAAAACGACATGTCATGGGGACCGTTTCGGCAAGGTTCGCCCCAGCGTCTGATGTCGTTCGTGACACAAAGTCGCAAAGATTTAGCAATGCCCAATCTGAAGTGGTATGTCAGCCAACAGCCTCCAACAGATGACGAGCGTGTGAATAAGATTGATGTCACGACCAAGTTGCAACAAACCATTGCAGCGGACAAAAATCTCGTTTACATCCAAGCGTTCGATATCCCACCACAAGACAAGAAACTCGTCCTCGATACGAATGGCGTCGTTTGGCTGGGCGAGCAAATCGCCGACGCTTATCTGAACCAGACGAAAAACTAGAGCAACCAAGGTTGGTTGTTTTTTTAGAAGACAAACCGCCCCAGCGGCGTCGGCACACAGCGGCGTCGGCACACAGCGGCGTCGATGCACAGCGGCGTCGATGCACAGCGGCGTCGATGCACAGCGGCTTCGATGCACAGCGGCTTCGATGCACA
>JAQWPZ010000323.1 GCA_029245125.1 Rubripirellula sp. | reverse complement strand
ACGGGGCAAATTACTGGGTCATTGCTTGGTTTTTGGCGGCTAAGAGACTTGCAAACTGCCATAAACCGCTAAAACTTAGTTCACAAACCAGGGCTCCGTGGAAGCATCTGCCAATCTTTCCCGCTAAACCCAATTTTTGCCGGACTCCCGCGTGACAATCGATCGTTTTGCTGACACGAACCTCCTTCGCGTGCTGGTTTTCACCAGCCCGAAGGCGGGCAGCGGCAAGCATCGGGAGCAAATCCCGCGACTGGTCGATTTGCTGCGGCAACACTCAGTGGACGTGCACGTGACGCACAAGGTGAGTGAATTACAAGCACTAGCCTCCCAGACTGGCCCTCAGCCTGCCGTGATCGTCCCAGCCGGCGGAGATGGAACCTTGTCGTTGGCCGCAGGAGCCGTCTCGACCCCGGCTCAACAAGTGACCGAGCGGCGACCTCTGATCGCCCCAATGCCTCTCGGGACCGAGAACCTGTTGGCAAGACACTTTGGCCACAGCGCGATCGCCGAGCAAGTCATCCAAACGATTCGCCATGGCGTCCCCTACCCACTTGATGTCGGCACCGCCAACGACCAAACCTTTTTGATCATGGCGACTTGCGGCTTTGACGCCGAAGTGGTTCGCGCGATGCACCTGACTCGCAGCGGGCACATCAATCGGTTCAGCTATTTCCGCCCCATCCTGCACGCGATGCGACGCTACCGTTTTCCGGCGATCCAGGTCCGCATCGATGACAATGAACCAGTGGAATGCCGTTGGGCAATGGTATTCAACCTTCCCTGCTACGGAGGCGGGCTGAGCATTGAACCTGATGCCGTCGGCAATGACGGCCTGTTTGACGTCATTCTGTTCCGCGGCGGTTCGATCCCAAGCGGTTTGAAATATGCAACCACGATCTGGACCGGCCAGCACCTGAAATTACGTGACGTGGTGCGGTGCCGTGGCAGCCAAATCACGATCGAATCAACCTCGCGTGTGCCGTACCAGTTGGATGGAGATTATGCCGGCAGGCTGCCATTAAAAATTGAGATGCATCCCGCGTCGACTGTTTTTCTGACACCACCGTCCACATCATCCCCAAGCAGCGTGTCATCCATTGAACAGCAGACCGGGTCATCGAACAGCAGACCGGGTCATTGAACAGCAGACCGGGTCATTGAAGAGAGTCAGCTGAATCGGCGAAACACAGTCGAGCGAGGTGCCGCGGCCCCACCCGAGACCTGCCCAGATTTGGACTTGCCTTGCTGTGGTGACCGCAATGCTTGTAAATCAGGGCTCTTGTAAATCAGGGCTCTCGTGAATCAGTGTTCTGGAAACGTTGCCTTTCAACCTGAGATGAATCATGGATTCGGTCGCCATTGGCTCCTATCAATGCGGAGACAGCCAGCCCTTGCTGCTGATTGCTGGCCCCTGCGTCTTGCAAACGCGTGAGCTGACCCTACGGATTGCCGAAACGATGGCGCGGATCAACGAAAAGGCTGATCTGAATGTTGTCTTCAAAGCCTCGTTCGACAAGGCGAACCGAACGAGCTTGCAAGCCGAGCGGGGTCCCGGATTGCAGGAGGGCCTGGCAATGCTAGAAGAGGTCAATCGAGTGACCGGTTTGCCGACGACGACCGACGTCCATCTTCCGGAACAAGCGGCGGCTGTCGGTCAGGTCTGTGCCATGCTGCAAGTGCCCGCGTTTTTAGCCCGCCAGACCGACTTGCTGGTCGCAGCGGCGGCAACCGGCAAGCCCGTTAACGTCAAGAAAGGCCAATTCATGTCACCCGAAGACATGCAATATGCCGTAGAAAAAGTTCGCGGAAGTGGAGACGGCGGCGTCCTGCTGTGTGAGCGAGGCACCTTTTTCGGCTACGGGCGGCTAGTCAACGACATGCAATCGCTAGTGGTCATGCGTTCCCTGAACGCTCCGGTCGTTTTTGATGCGACACACAGCGTCCAGCGGCCTGGTGGCCTGGGGGGAGCGACTGGGGGAAACCGCGAAATGGTCGAACCATTGGCTCGGGCAGCCGTAGCAATCGGTACCGACGGATTGTTTTTTGAAACGCACCCAGAGCCGGAGACTTCTCCCAGCGACGGGGCAAACATGATTCCGCTGGACCAGTTTGAACCGCTGATCGACCGCCTGCTGCAGCTGCGGAGGACTGCCTCCCAGATCATTGCCCAGGCCAACTCGGCCAGCCCTCCCTCGTGATTCGCTTTCGCGGCCCCTGTCATGACCCGATTCGCACCGACCAGTTCCTGTTCCTTCGCACTGGCGTGCGTCCTGATCATCAGCACGGGGCTGTCGGTTGGTTGTTCTGATGACCAGGACACTGTGCGGAAAATCCAAACGCAGCGGCAAGCAAAAATGCAGGCCGAATCGCAGCAGGATAATCTGGGTGAAGCATTCAGTTTGCTCAACCGGTTGGTCGAACTGAACCCAGAAAAAGCCCGTCGCCAAATCGCCTACAACCTCAACCGCTGGGCCGAATCAAAACCAGTCCCCTCCGGTGACGTTCCCGCTATCATCAAAACTGCGAGTGACGTGTTACCACTCGAGATCGCGACGGAACGAATCACGCGAACTGGATTTCAGCCGACGGACGTCAATCATCTGCGAGACGCTTTCCTCGCTCGCGAAATCGTTGAATGGGTCGACCAAGAACGGAGCGATGATCCGCTGCTGGCCGATTGGTTAGCGGACATGGAAGCGAAACTTGGCGAAACGGACGCGGCGAAACTTCGAACGGCCGCCCGCCTCTTCGATTGGACCGTTCGCAACATCGCTTATGAACCCAAAGTGCTGACCGATGGAGCACCGCCGGGGCCAGAATTCTCGCTCGGGATGAAATTCCGCGGGCCAGGGTATCGGCAAACCGACTTCAATACCGTTTGGCGAGGATTCGGAGATTCCTTGCAACGAAGCGGGGTGTTCAGTTTGTTGTGTCGCCAAGCTTCGATCCCGGCGTTCATGTTGGCCATTCAATCGACCAACACCGGTGCACTCGAGCCCTGGTGTGTGGGAGTGAAGATCGCGGACGAGATCTACTTGTTCGAATTCGAATTGGCCACTTACATCCCCGGCCCAGGCCAAGTCGGAATCGCCACGCTTGCCCAAGCAAGAAGCGACGCCGCTGTTCTGCGACGAATGAACGTGCCCGGTTTCTTTGACTACTGGCGCAGTAAAGGTGACATCCAACAATGCATCGCCTTGCTAAATCTCGCTCCCGAAGCGATCAGCCCACGAATGGAATTGTTGCAATCTGGATTGACCGGTGATCGAAGAATGAACACTTACGTTGATGTTGACGCGTTGCAAGAAGAGATCGACAGCGTCGCCGGAATTGCTGGTGTACGAATGTGGAACGTACCACTGCTGGCAGAGCAATACGAAAAGGAATTGAAAAGGGCAGTCGAACGAGATCCGTTGGTCATGCTCTGGTATGTGTCGCGGTATTCAATGCTCGAAAACGAGAAAAGCCCGCTGGCAATGGCGCGGTGGCGACATCTGCGAGGCCAGTTCAACGACGATGACGACGAAGATACGCAGGGAGCTCGCACCATGTATTTGGCCCAGCGTGCTCCCGAATTCGAAATCGAAGATTTGCGGATCGATGTTGATCTGCAGAAGGCTTATAACGTGCGACGGGACCTAGGAACAACGCCTGAACAGTACGAATTGCAACTGCAACAAACCCAAGCCATGATTCGGCTCGGAAAACGAACATCCACCTATTGGATCAGCTTGATTCAATACGATGACCAACGCTACGACACCGCAGTGAATTGGTTTACCAAGCGTGTACTAACCGATGAGCAGATTTCGTTCTGGGAGCCATCAGCACGGTACAACCTGGCCCGAGCTAGAGAGCGAGTGGGTGATCTAGAGCAAGCCATCGAACTCTATAAGACGGATGGTGATCCCCAAGAACACGGCAACCGAATCCGGGCCCGCTTGCTTGGACGCGATGACAAAAAAGCAGATCCAGATCCTGCCCTAGAGACAAATGAGAACCCAACGCCTGCAGAAACCAGTGATCCTGCAGAAACCAGTGATCCTGCCGAGGCCAGTGATCCTGCCGAGGCCACGCCACAGGCTGGGGAGCCTGCCGAAGCGATCGAGTCTGCCGCCGAATCAAACTAGCGGAGCTATACACTAGCCTCGTGTGGCCTCGCGGCCTGCCGTGTGTCGATCGGAATCCGCACCACGAGTGTCACTTGCCGGAGTCGATGAGTCGATGAGTCGCCAACGCGGAGTGTTCCCGAACCGGGGCGAACCCGTAGACGGGGGCTAGCAGCAACGGAGCCGCCCTAGGCCCCCGTGACTGCATTCCCTTCAATCAAGTGACTCAAAGCCTCTCGATTCGAATCACTGAAATCCCCTCCGCGATCTCAGGGAAAGCATCGTCAACGATTCCCTGTTCGGCCAGTTGTTGCGGCGTGAATTCATGGTCGACTTCACAAGACTTCAAGAGCACCAGTTCGTCGGCCTCGGTTTCGATCGCCAGCAACGCGGCAATCGAGTCGGTCGTCGTTCGCCAATCATGCGGCAAAGTGATTCGCGTCAAAAAGCTGGCGGCAGGATAATAGAATGATGAAACGGCAAGCAGGGTCGGTGAGACGGTTGAGAACCCACCTGTCATCGCTGTTTGAAGTTCGCCTGGACGAACGATCGTCGACCAATCGAACCACGACGCAACCAATTGAAACGTTGTCTGCAAAGAATCCACACACATCCAGTGGACCATGTCCGGATCAGCAGGATGAATGCTATCCAACTGACGGATCGCGTCGATGACCGTGCCACCGCCAACAATACACAATGTTTCGGCAGGTGTTTGCTGCGACATCCATCTCGACAAGGCTGTCGGCAGATCACGCCGGTTTAATAAACTACCTCCAATTTTGACGACTCGCCGCATCAGTTTTGAGCCTCCATTAATTCGGAATGCAACAGGTGAGCCACAGCAAACGAGGGCGCGCAACGTGCGACGTCTGCACTCAAGCGATCAGCCAGCTTGACCACTTCTCTTCCGGAAAGATCAACCAGTCCCCGGCCGTGACCACTCAATACGATGGGGCAACCTTGGCCCAACGTTTCGACTCCCGCGGCAATCCGAAGACGAGCTGCAGCGATGATTTGGGCAGACATATCCTCGGCCTCGCTTGGCGTCACAGTGCGTCGATCCAAACCGATCATACGAGCCAACCGATTCGTAGCCGCCACGCATGTTCTCGGTTGGCCATCAGCGGTATCCAGATCACTTGGTGATTCGTCCACGAAGTGAAGCAATAACTGAGCGTCATCGATGGTTGCAAAAAGTTCATTCATTACCGGCGTCGACTGCCCCCGAAAATAAAGACGATCGACGAGGGCACAAACCGGTGTCCGGCGACATCCGACATAAACGAGCGAGCCCTCGTTCAAGCGTTCATGATCGGTCGCAGCGCGGGTGGCGACTTGACGATCACGAATCGGGACAATGTCAGTCGTGGTCGAACCGACATCGATCAACAGAGCATCGGGGAGAATCTCGCGGGCGACATAATTCGCCAAAGCGTGCCAGTTCGCAGCAGCAATCAGGTCGGGATACCGAGTTGCCGAATCGCCACAGTGAAAAGTTCCATCCACTCCATAAAACCGCACCCCAGATATGCCCAAGTCCGCCGCAGCATCCATCGCCTGAGCTACGAGATACTGCACCCCCTCAGCTCGGTCCACGAAACAGTCGGCCAATTCTCCCGTGATCGTAATCGCAAGCGTCTGCTGCTCCCGAAAGTCGCCACCAAGATCGCCACCAAGATCGAAGTGTGTGCACAAATCTTTCGTGATTGCTGAACGGACCTGCTCCCGCTGTTTCCACATCGGAAAGGAACGTGACCACGCCCGTCCATCCAGACAGGCGTATTTTAAATTGGCACCACCAATATCAATCCCAATGACGCTGCTTAATTCCACCGTGGGTGACTCTGGTTGAGCGGACCATGGCGAACCACAGATCGCGAGAAATTGAAATCATCGTCCACAGCGTCGCAGACAACTAAACCGTGGCCGTTGGACACGTTCGCGTGCTGACTGTTCAAGGCAGGCAGCTTTTCCACCGCAAGCCTGAATTCAAACGTTGGCGACACTGAGACGCTCCACCTGAATGGCTAGCGTGACTCGTTTAGCCCGGTTCGGCAACCGCGTCGTTGATCCAGACTCGCCCATCGGGAGTCCAGCGAACCGAATCGACCGCCGTGCAACAAGAAACCGGACCGGTTTCGATATCGAACAGCCGAGCGGCCAAATTCCCGTTGATCATACGTCTCAAACCGACGTATGAGGTGGTTAGGCGTGGATTGACCTCGATGATGTAATCGTCGCTAACACTTTCACCCAGGATCAAATCGAAGCCAACGAACCCCCGGACAGTGGGCGGCATCGCTGCAGCAGCACGCGAGGCCAGAGCGGTCGCTCGCCGCTGATCCTCTTCATCCAACGGCCCTTGACCGCCCGCATAATCGCAAGTCCCATCGGTGAGGACTTGGGCCACCGCCGGCAGAAAGATCCGGTCGTTTGCCGTGGCCAGCATCGCGACTGAGATGGGTCGGCCAACGACCCATGCTTGCAGAATCATATTCGGCTCAAGACAGGCACGAGCCTCTGCGAGCGAATCGAAGGTTTGAATTTGTTGCGTACCGCAGCCGTCCCGCGGCTTCACCACGTAACGGTCGTAACCTTCCAGATCTGCTTCGTTCTTTCGCTCGGCCAATGTCATAGAAGGTGGATGGGCTACGCCAGCCGCCAATAAACGCTTTGCGGTCAATTGTTTGTCGCTCGCAACCCGCAAGAAACCGCCACTGCCAGCGATGACGTTGACCCCGCCAGCCCGCAGCATCGCGACCCCCTTGGCCAGCATTCCGTCGCTTTCCGGGGCAATTACAAGAGCGTAATCACAGCCTTGGGCTGCTTTAATCCAGTTGCCCCACAAAGTCTCTTGGGGGTCGACCGAGATGACTTCAGCCGATTCGGGTGCGACGCCTCCGAAGCGTGAGTCGAGCGGAACAACCACCTCAGCAAACTCAGACAAATCGGTTACGACCGCTCTCAGCATCGCTGCCCCTTCGAGTCGCAAGCTCGATGGAATTTCTTCGATCTGCTGTTGGGCGAGTCCACCTCCGCAGACAAACTCGCCGACCATGATTCGCATGACTAGTACCTTTCTCGCCGACTTGCCTGCACACATCTCGCGGCAATCCGGGACTTTTCCAAGCCGAGTAACGTCCCAGCTATGTCCCAATAAGATACCCGATTTGAGGACGCTTAAAAAATCCCCAAGTGATCGCGTGCCTCGTCGGTCATATTGTCAGGCGACCACGCCGGTTCCATGACGACTTTGACTTCACAGTCGTCAACCTCTTCCAAGCCTTCAGCGGCAGATTTCGTCCCGGCCACCAATTGGGGGCCTGCTGGGCACATCGGACTAGTCATCGTCATCTCGATTTTCACATCGTGTCGACCGTCCTCTTTTTCGTCACCTACTTCAACGACATAAATCAATCCGAGATCGACGATATTAACGAACAGCTCGGGGTCGATCACCTGCTTCAGGGCCTCGCGAACGCTGTCTTCGGCTAACGCCATGGGAAAACTCCGTGTTTGTTCCTAATTTCATTCGTATTCGCGAACCTGGCGGGCAATCGCTGCCCCCAGTGCTTCACGCACCGAATCGATCGTGATCCGGTCAAAAATTTGCTGAAAGAAGCCACTAACGATCATCCGTGTTGCTTCCTTTCGAGTGAAGCCTCGGCATCGTGCGTAAAAGATTTGCTCTTCATCAACCTTGGCAGTCGTGCTGCCGTGTGTACAACGAACGTCATCTGCCTCGATCTCCAGACCTGGGATCGAATCTGCTCGCGCAGACGGCGACAGCACCAGGTTGTCATTTCGTTGATAACCATCAGTTTTCTGAGCTTCTTGGTCGACTTTGATCATGCCACGCCACACGGTACGGCTCTGATCTTGCTGGGCAGCCTTGTACAGAAAGTCACTGTGGCAATTGACTGCCCGATGGTGCTGCTGTGTGTGGTAAGCAAGATGCTGGCGACCTTCGGTAAACATCACCCCGTTGACTTGGCTGTTTGCACCCGGGCCTGTCAATTCAACGGTCTGGTTCACCTTCGTTAACATGGA
>JAQWPZ010000322.1 GCA_029245125.1 Rubripirellula sp. | reverse complement strand
CCGGGGCACTGAATTCCGGGGCACTGCATTCCGGGGCACTGCATTCCGGGGCACTGCATTCCGGGGCACTGCCCGGCATCGACAGGCCGACACATCGCTGGCCGCCGGTGAACCCCTGACACCTACAGATTTCTGACACCTACAGATTCCTGACATCTACTCAGCGGCACGCCGCTAGTCGCCGGTATGCCGGTAATCTGCCGAAACCCGCGGCTATCGCTTTGCGACTCACAACGGGTTGGCCTGAAATTAGTTTCAGTTCATCGACAGTGCTAGGCTGCTTTGGCCGGTCGTCGCTTGACTGATTCGACTGGCTTGCTGGTTGGGAGCGGGATTTTCGGTTCAGGTTTCTGCTGCCATGCAAAGCCGAGCCAACGTCCCATGGTTGTCGTTCGCACGAGGCCTTCGTAGGTCAATAAAGAGACTCCAGTGGCTAGTCCAAACGAAACACCGGCCTTGACCAAGGGACTCCATTGCGGGGCTAACAGATAGAGATCGATGTGGATCAACCCGACGATTGGATGATGCACGATGTAGACCCAAAACGAAGCGGCGGCAAGATATTCAACGACGGGCGGTACTTGCTTGACTCGCGTCGCGACAGTTCCGATCATCGCGGTCGTCAAAAGTGTGGCGGAAATACAGGTCAACGCTGCCAACAGGAAGCTCGCGACTTGATTCTCGCCGCCATTCAAATGCCATCGGCCCAGCAGCAGCGCGGCGAGTGAAATCCCCAACGCGGGTGGCCACAGTCGAATGGCCGCGGCGGAAAGACGCTGGAATTGCGGATCGTGCTTGGCGATCAATGTCCCCAAAGCAAAAAATAATCCGCTGTAGAGCCACTTGCTTGGCACGGGCCAAAACGAATGCTGGAATCCCCAGACCACGTTCGGCCGGATCGCCAAAACAGCGGTTCCCAACGCGATCAAGACGAGGGTCCATCGAAAAAGCGACCAAGCCGGCAATCGTAAACGCTGAAATCGCTTTCCCAAAAAAGAAGCGAGGGCTAATACGCAGATGTAGAGAAAGACGTATTGCAAGAACCAGAGATGACTCAGCCCCCACAGGTTTTTGTCGATTTGCCCATCGAATTTGAAACTCTGCAGCTTGACCGGATCGACTCGGCCTTCAATGACCCAGCCTAACACCCAAAGGTGTAAATCGATGGGAAGAATGACGACCACGCCGAATAGCAGCGGAATCAAGAGGCGGCGAGCCCGCTGCCGGATGAGCGTCTTTTCACCCCGGTGTTGCAGGCCCCGATAGGTGAAAAAACCGGCAATCACCAAGAATACCGGCATGATGAACAGTTCGATCGACCAAAACGCGAGATCGACGAGTCCGCTGCTGCCATCGCGGACGGGCCACGCCAAGCCCGGCATCGGGTGTCGAGCGTAGGGAACGCAGGCGTGCAGCAGCACAACGCCCAAGGCGCTGATCGCCCGCAGACCATCTAGTCCCGCAAATTTTGTTGCAGGCTGACTTCCGGTTCGTATTGGCAAGACATCCATAATCGTCGCCTCTAGCAAATCCTTGCCTGCAGACGGTAGACCGCTTCCGCGCATGACTTACCAATTGCTCCCGCTATGGAGGCCGCGTCCACTCGGCTACAACTGGGGCTTAGTCAAATGATCGAGGAGATGATGGCCAAAGGACTGTTTACCCAGGGAATGTGCGTTTTGCTGCGAAACCCGGTTTCGCTGGAGCAACTCGAGCAGCGTTTGTCGGAATTCAAGCTGGCTGGGCAGCATGATTCGATCGAAGACGACGATGCGCCGCACACGCTGGTGTTTGAATTCCGCCCTGAAGCCAACGGGCACCTGTTGGTGACGCCCGCGACCTGCGCCTGGCCCGATGAAATGGGGGATCCAGATGAATCGCCCGAGCGGTTTGTCGCCTGGTCGCTGGGGCAATTCGCGCCCCTCGCTTTCCCCGGTTGCCTCGAACGAGCGGGGCAGCAATCGTGGGGCTGGGATGATGCCCCCGAGCAACTTGAGGGCCACACCGCCCATATCCGACTCCTGATCAGCTACGTGCTCGGGGTCGATTCACCGGAGGAATCCGACGACGATGATGTGCCGCTGATTCCCGATGACTACGACCCAATCGCAGAACTGAAATTCTTGACCCGAGCGGTGACCAAACTGCTCGAAATGCCAGATGCCATCTGCTATTTCAATCCCGGCGGTGAGGTGCTGCGGGATGAGAGCGGTTTGCGACGTGGATTGAACTACGCCTGGAGCCACGAGCTACCGCCGCTCGATATGTGGACCAACGTCCGTCTGTTTCGGGCCACGCCCGAATGGTCGCTGATGGATACCGTCGGCAATGGGCAATTCGACCTGCCCGATATGGAAGCCGTCTTTCTGTCTGATGAGGTCGAGCCGAGTGAAGTCGAGGGTTTTCTGCGGAATGCCGTCCTCTATCTACTCGGCGGTGAGGACGAGGTGGAAGACGGAGACACGGCGGACGGACCTGGTGAAATCCAGTGGAAGGCCATCGCCTGTGAAGATGCTCTTTCCGATCCGCCCCGCGCCACGCTTCGCTGGATCCCCCAAGACGACAATGAGCCTCCCGAGGACTTGCTGGTTCGCGGGGAGGTCGATTCGGAGGACGAAGAACCGCTTTCCGAAACCGATGCAGACGAAGATTTTAAGGAATTCGACGACGACGACTTTTGACAGCGTTGGTCCGTTTTAACCCTTTGCTGCCGACATTTTGACGATTAGACTGCGGTTATTGAGAACTCGTGTCAATAAGCAACCGGGCCGCTGTCGTGCGACAAGAAACGATCGTCAACGTCTTTCCGAGCTCCGATGAGAACCGTCGGTTGGTGATCGCCGTTGAGCAGTTGCCCGATTCGGCAAGCCGATTGGTGCTACGGCAAGAGACGTTTTCGAATGACGTTGGCTGGTTTGTGCAGAGCCAAGTCGCAATCGAACCGGAGCAGGTGCCAGGACTGAAAATGAGCCTGGGGGGGACGGGCACCCAGAAAATCCAGCACCCACCGCGCGAGTTGGGGCGGGTCCCAGCGATTCTGCGGTTCGATGGTGCCGTGCCGGGAACTGCTGGTTAAGCAGTTCACCTGTTTTCGATGCGGTGATGTCCGGGGCCCGAATTTGTAAGCCGGATATATCTGTGAGCCGCAGAGGGGGAATGTCTTGTTTTTCCCCGCGGCCCGCGGCAAGCGCTGTTCCGTTTGGAAATACCGGTGGCTAGCGCCGGGCCGTTTGGAAGTACCGGCGGCTAGCGCTGTTCCGTTTGGAAATACTGGCGGCTACCGCTGTTCCGTTTGGAAATACTGGCGGCTACCGCCGGGCCGGTTTGGGAGGTGTTGCTCACTCGCTCGTGTTGCGAGTTCGTGCAGACGCCTGCGGCTTTTCTCGACTAGCCTGTTTGTCGAGCCGGATTTGCAGCTTCGGTTCCGTTGCCGGTGCTGCGAAGCAACTTCGCGTACTCATCGACACCTTCCTGCTCCTCTTTCAGGATGTCTTCCAGAAAGATCACCAGGGGCCTGTTTTCGCCAGCCAGGTCAATCGCCTTGCTGTACATTTCGACTGCTTTGGCTTCGAATTCCATGCTGAACTGCAGGACTTCGGCAAGTTCGCGTGATTGGCGGATCTCATTACGGGTGGCGAGGGGGACTCCACCGAGCGAGGCGATCTTGTCGCCAACCAGTTGCGCGTGCCCAAACGACTCTTTGGCGTCATCGAGGAATTTGCTGGCGTAAACCTCCCGCCAAACGCCTTCCACGATGAAGCTCGCCTGAGAGTACTGGGCGACTCCCGTCCATTCATGCTTCAGAATCTCGTTCAGTTGATCAATGATCGCTTGATTGCTCATCTCTATTCCTTTTCGTAGATACGTCTTGTTGTTCGTTGAAGCCTGGTCGCGTGGGTGTTCCACTCAAGGCCGCAGGCACCATACCGAGCGAGGCGACGAGATCAAACACCGTTTTTGGCACTCTGTTCTGTTCCGGCGGTGGCCGCTTTCATTCCAACGCTGGCACGTTTCGTTTTGGGGAGCCTTTTGGACCGCAGATGGCCAACACCATTCCGAGCGACCAGTCTGGGATTCGGGCAGCGGGTTGCCATTTCAAACTCAGTTCGCACCCAATCGCAGGCACAGGTCCGGCAAGATAAGAACAGCCGTTTGGGCGAGGAAACGAACGGGAACGCATGTATACCAATGCGCTCGGTACCGGTCAGTCCGTGCGGTGGCAGCGGACGGTTGTGGCCGTTTTGGCTAGCGTATGGGCCTATCGTCGCTTCAAGCGGAAAAAAACCCCTTGAAGCACAGTTCGCAGTCGATATCATCTATTGATAATGGTTCTCATTTTCAGAGAACCTGAGCGAAGCAAGCCAGCGTTGCACGGGATCGGTCATCGATTCCGCTGCCTATCCAGCCAGCCACGCTCTGATCGTCAGCCTGTTCCCGTCGAATGGGCTCGATGTCGGCGATCTAGCGACTGATTACACCTGGATAGAAAAGTTTGGCTGCTATGAACATGCTGCGAAAAAACAAATCCTTTCTGCCGCGAAGCGGTTTCACCCTCGTCGAACTGTTGGTCGTGATAGCGATCATCGGAATTTTGGTGGGCCTGTTGTTACCGGCCGTCCAAGCCGCCCGAGCCGCTGCTCGGCGGATGTCTTGCTCCAATAATCTCAAGCAGGTCTTGCTGGCGGTTCACAACTACGAGTCGGCTTTCAAAAGACTGCCGGCAGCTTGGACCAAGCCATCGCAAAGCGGAGACGGCTGGTCGGCACAGGCGAGGCTGCTGCCGTTCGTCGAGCAACTTGCTCTGAGCGATGGCGTGGAGTTCGCCGCTGGCTACAAGGGAGCCGAGATTTTCGTCGATGGCGAACGGGTCAAGGTTTCGTCGTTTCGTGTACCGACTTATTTGTGCCCAAGTGAGGTCAATGATCGAACCCGATACGATTCATCGGGTCAGGCCCAGCATTATCCGCTGAGCTACGCCTACAACGCGGGTCGTTGGTTCGTGTATGACCCGAATGACCAGAAAGTCGGCGATGGTGTGTTCTTGACAAATCGGTATTCTCGCTTCCGCGATGTATTGGACGGCTTGGTGAATACTTTGGCTTTTTCAGAAGTTAAAGGATGGACCCCTTATCTGCGGGATGCCGGGCAGCTCGGTTCGTTGCCAATGCCCCTCGTCTCGGATCAAATTTGCGCGTTGGGAGGATCGTTCAAATCGGAGACTGGACATACCGAGTGGGTTGACGGCCGCGTTCATCAATCGGGATTCACGACCACCTTCCCACCGAATCACAAAGTATTGTGCGAGTTCAACGATCTCGAGTTCGACCTCGATTTCACCAACATGCGTGAAGGCAAGACTTCCAACGCTCGAACTTACGCAGCGGTGACGTCTCGTAGCTACCACGGCGGTGGTGTGCACAGTGCGATGCTGGACGGCTCGGTACGATTTGTTACTGAGTCGATTGAGTTGCAATTATGGCAAGACCTATCCACGCGTGCCGGCCACGAAGTCGTTGCCGTTCCCGAGTAGGTTTTCCCGGTTAGTCGTTCCCGACAGCTCTCCTTGGGCTGTCGTCCCCGCTCCGCACGTTTGCTCCGCGTCTCCGTCGCGTGCCTCGATTCTGACTGACGAGACGCTTACCTTGCATGGCCATTCGGAATCAACTCATGAGTGACGAAATTCGAGGTGATTTGACCCATTCGAATCCGAGTGATTCCGAATCAGTGATTCCGCTGGCCAAATTACCGAAGATCATCCCGTTTTCGACATTGGCACCCTGCGGCGACGAGATCTGGATTGAAAACAATGGTCAGCTCTATCGCTTGCGGCGAACCAGCCAAGGCAAATTGATCCTGACCAAATAGCGTGCTGACTTGGGGGCCTATTCCAAGCAGCACCAGAATCTCAGTCAAGCACCGAGGTTCTGCCAGCTAAAATGCCCGCGGTCTGAAGTCGCTTTGCCACCGATCCGTGCAGGGGAAATTGGGGTTCGTCACCACGCAGGCGGCAACTTCAATGAGCCATCTTTCATGCCGTGGGTCGCGAGGTGAGCCGTTTGTAGATGCATTTGCCTACAGTCGCGGTTGGGTGAGTCAAGTCTGCTGGTGATTTCACTCGGGTGCCGGTTTCGGGGGGGATTGTCGCCGTCGACCTGCCCGTTGGTTATCTTGAGCGGTCTGCCTTGTTCTCTACCCCAGGAAATCAGATGACTCCGCCCGTCCGAGCTTCACAATTTAAGAGTCAGACGATCTGTTTGGTAACGTTGACCACACTGGCGGTGATCTACACCGTTTATTGGCTGCGTCCGGTGCTGGTTCCGTTGGTGGTCGCGATCTTCGTCGTTAGCGGAGTGAGTCCAATTTTGGTGACTCTGGAAAAGCGATTGGGAGTCACGCGAATCATCGCCGCTGCCCTGACCTTTCTTGCCGGCGTGGTGATGTTGGGGCTGTTCGGATTCACGATTTGGGCGTCCATTGTGGACCTCTCTAAAAACTCCGATCGCTATCGCCTCCGCGTCCGTAAATTGGTGGCGGAAGTAGAAAGCCGTATACCGCTGAAAGCGGGCAAACGAAATACGTGGCCGATCGATAAAAAATCGTGGGATGACGCAGGAAGCACCAAAGGGGAAAGTGACGCCGTCGGTGAGCGCAAACTAAATGATCCCAGCAACACGAACGATGCTTCCGGAGCAAGCGGCACAGTTGCAAGCGGCACAGATGCAAGCGGGGCAGATGCAAGCGGGGCAGTGCAGGTTGACACGAACGGCAGCAGCGAAGCGGGTATCGAGGGGGATGTTGGTAATCAAGAGCTGGTGGAGGACGCAGACGAGCTCGGCAATTCGAACGAGCCCGGCCAAGCAGAGGAGAGAAGCCTGCCGGATAACGTCGGTCAGTCGAACAACGGAAGTGAGTTCGATAATGCGAGCCTGCTGAGTGAAATGCGTCAGCCAGGGACCGCAGGGATGCCTACCTTTCCAGTCTCGTCTAACGGTGGCATGCCGCCCCCGACTGATGAAGCAGGTGCATTCGTTGATGCATTCGTGCGTCAGGGAATTACGGTCATTTCACAATCGTTGGTCATGATGGTTTCGACCAGCGTTGTCGTTTTGATCTTCGTGTTCTTCCTGCTGATTGGAACACCGACCTACCAGAAATCAGAAACGTTACGAGAGATCGATCTGCAAATTCGATCTTACCTGGCACTTAAAACAACCATTTCCATTTTTACGGGGATGGCGTTTGGAATGGCACTGCGTTTGTTTGGAGTTCCGATGGCTTTTACCTTCGGGGTGATGGCGTTCTTATTGAATTTTGTTCCCAATGTTGGTCCGTTGGTCGCCAGTTTATTGCCGATTCCGCTCATCATTCTAGATCCCGACGGCAGCCTCACCTGGATGGCGATTACCATCACCGTGATTTGCAGCATTCAGTTGATTAGCGGCAATGTGGTGGAGCCCAAAATCATGGGCAATTCATCCGATCTGCACCCCGTCACTATTTTGTTGGCGTTGATGTTTTGGGGCATGATGTGGGGAGTGATTGGAATGTTTTTGGCAACACCAATCACTGCTGCGGTCAAGATTGTGTTGGAACGGATTGACCAAACACGGCCGATCGCAAGTCTGATGGCAGGTCGCTTTGGAAGCAAAACCGATGAGCTGGGCGGACCGAACACGGCTTAGCAGGGCCCCACTCTCTGACTCTCTGACTCTCTGACGCTCTGCACTTGCGTGCGCGAATCTGGCGTCGCGATGCGATGCGAGTTGCTGTCACCATCTCAGAGCCTGGGCCTCGTTTTCAATTGGTCCCATTCGTTCAGAATCTAGTTTTGGATTCTTGGTGGCGCTGAATTACCGCTCTGCTTTGGTTGGCCTGCGTTCCCATCTGCCGGTCTGCCAAAACACTGATCGATGGCAACACTGATCGATGGCAACACTGATCGATGGCAACACTGATCGATGGCAACACTGGTCGATGGCAACACTGGCTGCAAGCTGTCGGTTTGGAACCCGGTTGGAAAGAGCACGATGGAAAGTGCAGGATTGCCAGAGAAGATTGGCCTCATTGGTAGTTGTTCACCACCTGTCGCGAACTTGATCGCGGTTACGAGATGACCCGCCCGCTATCGTCATCGCAGTCGCGGGCGGACAGCGTTCGTACCCGCCGTGTCGGAGGGGAACGCATTGGTGCAGCGAAAGCTGCAAGCTTGAACAGGTTGGTCCCGGTCTTACCAGCTGACTTTTCGGACTGGACCACTGTAGTATCCGGGATGTTGCAGCAGAGCGTTTTGTGTCGCGATCTCACTGTTTCGTCCCATTGCGACGACCCACATTGGTGGTCCAGCAACGCCGCGTCCTGGATAGAGTGTGACTTCCCAGGCCGAGGTTAGACCAGTGCGAATTGCTTCCATGTTGAATCGCATCATCGCAACTTGGCGTTTCATTTCTTGATCTTGATGGTAGGCGGCGGCTTGAGACTGCAGTCGCAAGGAATGCTCCACCTCTTCTTCAGCTTCTTTATCCGCTTGGTCTTTGTCGGCCTGCCAAGTCTCGTAACCAGCCTTTAGGAATGCTTGGTCCTGTTCGGATAGCAGAAAGAAGGGGACGCCATATTCGTCACCATTTTCGAGTTCCATGACAACGCCTTCGAGCGTGTAGGTTCTTGCGTCGCCTCGCAAGCTTCTTACCCAACGATCCAACGCGGTTGCGTCCGGTACCTCTTGGCCCTCGAATCGTTCCACCACCTTGCGGACGATCGTGCGGTAAACTTCCGGCAGGTTTTTGTAGGCTTTGTCATCGATGTAAGTCCTGCCTCGCCGGGACTGAATGGTCACGTCGCGTCGGGCGTAGTCAACGATCTTGCCGATCACTTTCAAGCCGCTTGCGGTCGTCCACGTTTGCATCTTGCCAAGGTTCGAATCGTGGATTTCTTGCGCTTTCTTCGATTTCAAGAAAGCTTGATCATTTTCTGACAGCTGATCGATTTGGCAGGATCCGAGCTCCTTGTTCGCTCGCTGCAAAATGACCATATCATCATCGAATGCGATCAGATCTGCCTCGAGCTTGTACTTGCCAGTGGCATCTTTCCACTCTCGCCCCAAGGCGGGCGAGAGCACGAGAAGCGTAATCGGTAGGGAAAGAATGAATTTCATGGACCGGAGCATTCTGGCGTAACCTGATCTGCAAAGAAGACGGAAAATCGCTGACTCTCTGCAGGATACCTGAGAAAGGCTCCGGAATCAGCCTTTCGGTCGCATTTTTTCGCCACCACGGGTGACTCGCTCGACCGGGCGAGTCTCTCCGTCGGGTTTGCCCTGTGGTGAACGACCCGGGGGTTTGGAATCAGACCGTTATTTGTCGCTGTCGCAACTGCTGCGGTTTGGCAGGAGCTTGTTTCGCAGAAGGGTAGCGGTTTGCGGCGGGGAGATGGCTAAGCGGGGAGATGGCTAAGCGGGGGCGGTGTGATATCTTGGAGGGTCCGCCGCCATGGGGAGGTCCTTTCTGGTCGGCGAACTCTCTTGGAATTGACAAAATGAAATGGAAACCGGTCGCCGCCGTCCTGCTGGTGTGGACAGCGTTGTTGCAGCCCGAGTCATTACAAGCTGCGGATGAAATCGAGACACTTCGGTCGGTCGGTATCAAGGCCGCGGGGACGATTCAAGCACGGCAGGCGCGAGACGTGCTGGTGGCCGGAGGATCTGACAATCTGGTTCCTGTGCTGAAAGGCTTTCGCGGCAGTACGGTGCTTGCATCGAACTGGTTAAGAAGTACTTTCGAGGCAATCGCCGACCAACAGCTCAAGTCAGGCAAGGGTTTGCCGCAAGCCGAGTTGCTCGTTTTCGTTCGTGATACATCCCAATCACCCGCCGCACGACGCTTGGCTTACGAATGGTTGCGAAAGGAATCTGCTGATTTGGAAGAACAGTTGATTCCCGACATGTTGCTCGACCCGAGCCCTGAGTTTCGTCGGGATGCAGTAAGTCGCTTGGTCGGCCAAGCGAAAGCCGCGAAGGGACCAAAAGCGATCGAGATCTATCAGTCGGCGTTGGCAGGTGCCGTGCACGAGGATCAGGTCAAGGTGATCGCCGAGGCGCTTCGTGCTGCCGAGGTCGAAGTTGACATCCAAAAGCACTTCGGGTTTCTCCCGTCCTGGAAAGTGATCGGGCCTTTTAATAATCGAGAACTGGTTGGGTTTTCAATTGCTTACCCGCCTGAAAAGAAAATCGAGATCGCTGCGGAGTACGACGGACAGCTCGGGCAAGTCAGCTGGCAACCGATCGACACCGAGGACGATTACGGGGTCGTCGACATCGGCAAGCAAATCGAGAACTACAAGGGATCGCTGATGTACGCGACCACGACTTTTCGTAGCGATCAAGCACGATCCGTCGAGTTGCGGCTGGGGACCCCGAATGCATGGAAATTGTGGGTCAACGGTGAGCTTGTTTTTCAGCGAGAAGAATATCACCGCAGCACTCAGATGGATCAGTACAAGGTCCCGGTGGTGATGCAGAAGGGGGACAATGTCTTGTTGTTGAAAGTTTGCCAGAACGAGCAGGAGCAATCATGGGCGCAAGATTACAAATTCCAATTGCGAGTTTGTGACGCGACCGGATCAGCGGTTCTGCCAGCCGGCACGATCGACGACTTGAGCCAGACCAAATCAGGGAATTGAAGATGAAATCGCTTACAACCAAATCGTTTTTTGCTGGGCTTTGTTTCGCAACGATCCTTCCTTTCGCAACGCTCAACTCTGCTGCAGCCGCCGATTGGAAACAGTTTCGCGGCGATAACGCCAACTCTGTCGCGACCGGTGAAACGTTGCCCACTGAACTCAGTGGAACCAGTATCGCCTGGCAAGTTGATTTGCCAGGCCGTGGTGTCTCAGGACCGATCGTGGTGGGTGGGCAGGTTTTGCTGACCGCCAGTTCCGGTTACTCCCAGAATCGTTTGCACGTGTTGAGCTATGACGTTGGCAGTGGTGAGCTGCAGTGGGAGCGACAGTTCGAAGCGACCGGCCGAACAGGCTGTCACAGTAAAATGTCTGTGGCGACACCAACGCCCGCCAGCGATGGCGAGCGGGTCTTTGCTTTTTACTCCAGCAACGATCTCATCTGCACCGATTTGCAAGGCAACCTGCAGTGGTATCGAGGGCTGGGCGAGGAATTTCCAAACGCCAGTAACAGCCTGGGAATGTCGTCCTCGCCGATCGTGATCGGCCCGACCGTGATCGCCCAAGTGGAAAGCGATGCCGAGGCATTCGCGATTGGTGTCGATGCGATCAGTGGTATCACCAAATGGAAAATTGATCGGCCGCGAAAAGCGAATTGGACTTCGCCCACCATCCTGCCGGGATCTGGGGGACGACCGTCGCTGGCGTTGCTGCAATCTTCCCAGGGAGTCTCGGCGGTCGATCCAGAAACAGGAAACGTTGTTTGGCAGTTCAGCGACGGCGCTTCGACGATTCCATCTTCCACCGTTGTCGGCGACACGGTCGTGATTCCATCCAATGGGCTGACGACCATCAAGCCTGCCGCGGACGGAACGTTTGAAGAGGTGTGGAATGCGTCGCGACTTGCCCCGGGCACCTCCAGTCCCGTCGTGATGGATGGGATGACCTTTACCGTCAACCCTGCGGGGGCGCTGGCGGCAGGTGATGTGGAAACGGGGGACCGGCTTTGGCAGTTGCGGCTCAAAGGACCCTTTAGCAGCACACCTGTCGCATCCAATGGATACCTGTTCTTTTTCAACGAAGACGGTTTCGCATCGGTGGTCAAGGCAAGTCGTGACGGTGGTGAGATCGTGTCCGAGCTCGATCTCGGCGAAAAAATCCTCTGTAGTCCTGCCGCCGCGAATAACGCTCTCTATATTCGCAGTGACCAACAACTGTGGAAATTCGCCCAGTGATTCGTTGAGCCCAGTGATTCGTTGAGCTTCGTGATTTCGACGGATAACAAGGCCTTGAGTGGATCGCGTGAGCGAGTGTTAGAGCTCCCTTGGCGTGAGGTCGTCATGCACGCTTGAACTCTATCTGCTCAATGCTCCGAATTCGAAGAGAGGCTCCGGAGAAGGCTCGATTCGGGGGCGGTAGCCGCTGGGCGAGTCGGCTATCGTGGTCGAACGATTGATCGCCGGATTGCACTTCGTTCTGTCGACCGTTGGAAGGGTTATCTTCAGGGTCTCGCTCGTGCCATATAACTTGGGTTTGACCAGTGCGACGATCGAATCCACCAAGGAAGCGACCATGTACCAATCGGATCTCGTCCAACTGCAACCGACAGACGAGCACAACCAGAAGTTGGAAGCGAACGTGCATCCACCAGCGTGGGTGAACCCCGTCCCATCGCAGCCTTATCACTTGGTGATCATCGGGGCTGGTACGGCTGGATTGGTGACCGCTGCTGGTGCTGCCGGTCTCGGAGCTCGCGTGGCATTAGTGGAGCGAGAACTGATGGGGGGCGATTGCCTGAACGTTGGTTGCGTCCCCTCCAAAGGTTTGATTCGGGCTGCTCGCGTCGCGGCGACTGTTCGGGACGCCGAGCCATTCGGGGTCAAGCTTGCCGGCGATATTCGGTTTGATTTTGCCAAGGCCATGCGGCGGATGCGCGAATTACGCGCTCAAATCAGTCCAAATGATTCGGCAGAGCGTTTCTCTGAGCTGGGAGTCGATGTCTTTTTTGGTCAGGCCGCCTTTGCCGATAACAGTACGGTCAGCGTGAACCGAAGTGATGGGGCGGTCAGCCAACTTCAATACAAAAAAGCGGTAATTGCTAGTGGCGCTCGAGCCTCTGCACCGGATATTGATGGACTGCAAAGCGTTGACTATCTGACAAATGAAAACCTGTTCTCGCTCACTGAATTACCACCGCGACTTGCTGTCGTCGGCACCGGGCCGGTCGGCGTTGAAATGGCGCAATCATTTGCCCGCTTCGGCAGTGAAGTCGTTTTGTTTGATCGTGGTGATCAGGTCCTGCCGCGAGAAGACCCAGATGCCGGCGCGATCCTGGCCAAACAGCTGCAACGCGATGGGATCCGGTTGATGCTCGGCAGCCAGGAGATGAAGTTCAGCCCTGCCGACAACGATTGCATTCGTGTCAGCGTCAAGCAAGCCGGTGAAACGGTTCACACCTTGGTCGACCAATTGTTAATTGCGGTCGGCCGGGCACCGAACACCGAGGCCTTGAATCTCGAATCGGTGGGTGTGAAATACGATCAGAATGGGATTCAGGTAAGCGATCATCTGCAAACGACCAATCCCAGGATTTATGCAGCCGGAGATGTTTGCTCCAAGTTCAAATTCACGCATGCGGCAGACTTTCAAGCGAGAATCGTGATTCAAAACTCGCTCTTTTCGATCGGGCCTTTTGGAAAGAAAAAAGCTAGTCAGTTGATCATCCCCTGGGCGACGTACACCGCTCCCGAAATCGCTCACGTCGGACTGAATGAGAAAGAGGCGACGCAGCAGGGGATTCCGATCGACACCTATACCCAACGGCTAGCGGACGTTGATCGCGCGATCCTGGAAGGACAAGATGAAGGGTTCGTGAAGGTGCATACGAAAAGAGGATCAGATCTGATATTGGGGGCAACGATCGTCGCAGAAAACGCCGGAGACTTGATCTGCGAGTTGACGCTCGCCATGCAAGCAGGCGTGGGGTTGTCAAAAATAGCCGCGACGATCCATCCTTATCCAACTCAGGCCGATGCGATCCGAAAGCTGGGTGACCAATACAACCGAACCAAGCTCACTCCCGCCAGTAAGCGAATCTTGGACTTGCTGAGGAGAATCAATGTCGGCAAGTGAGCCCTTCATTCCCGTGCGCACGGTTACGGAAAAACTCTGGCCGGACTGCGGCATTCGCATTCGCTCGAATCAAAAGCGTGTGGGGCTTTGCGTGGTTTGCCGTCTGTGATTCGCGACGGCGACTGGCCCACTCGCCAGCGTATCAAGCTGGTATTGAATGAGGGCGTTCCGGAGCGTCGTCGCTTCGCTTCCTGATTCGGCCTGCTGATCTTTGAAATGCGAGGACGCATGACTCGGGCAAACCACCTTGGGCCACTATGACGTGACCAGGTTTCAAGACCAGCTGATCGCTAAAGCGTGTGAGGCCTCACGAGGTTTTCGATTCGTTGATTCACCGCGGCCGAGAACGTTTCGCTACGGCGCGTTGCCTTTCGCTGCAGTCTCTGCCAACCGACTCAACGTCCCGCAAGCACAGGAGGCGCAGGCCGGGCCGTTGGTCGAGCCAAGATTGGCCGGGCCGTTGGTCGAGCCAAGATTGGTCGAGCTAAAATTGATGGGGCCAAGCCTGCCTCTTGTCGGTGTCGATCGTACACCGCTGATCGCCATCAATGCATTGGTAAACGCACCACTTGCTCGATCCCTTTGTTGATGATTTTGGTGCGTTTTTGCCTGGCGTGGATTTTCCATCGCAAAGACAGTGACTCCTTCTTTGATCGTTTCAAGTACCTGGATCTGATCGAGTTTATCGACGTCAACGCGTGTCGGGTCTTGGTCCAAGATCACGAGGTCAGCCAGTTTTCCAACTTCGATCGAACCTTTTGTTTTTTCTTCAAAGTGCTGCCACGCCGGCCAGATCGTCATCGCTTTGATGGCCGTCATCACATCGACACGATGCTCAGGGCCAATGATGTCGCCCGAGCGTGATCGACGGGTCACTGTGGCGTCCAAGACGCGCATCGAGTCGGGGAAGGCCACCGGAGCATCGTGATGCGTGGTGAATTTCATGCCACGTTTCATGCACCAACCGGTCGGTGAAATGTCATCGGCCAATCGCGGACCAACGGTGTGTTCCCGATGCCAGTCACCCCAGTAATAGGTGTGCATGGGAAACAAGGATGGCAGCACTCCAAGGTTTTTGAATGCGTCAATCTGATCTTCGCGAAGAAATTGTCCGTGGATCAGCACCGGCCGACGGTCCCCCGGTCCGTGTTTTTGAATCGCAGCGCGGATGAAGGCGATCAACTGATCCGATGCCGCCTCGCCGTTGGCATGCGTGATGATCTGAATATCATTGGCAAAGGTCCATTCGATCGCGTCGGCAACCTCTTTAGCCGAGGCAGCAGGGTACCCGAGATAACCTGGCGGATAATCCCCCACGGGATCGTAGTACGGTCGATCTCGCCAAGCGGTAAAGCCTTGTGGCGAGCCATCGATTGTCAGCTTGGCTCCGGCGACACGGAAGCGGTTTCGGTAATCCGTGCTCATCTCCCGCTCGATAGCCTGACGCGCCACCAGAATGTCTGGATAGGAAACCACGTCAATTTTCAAGCCACCCTCGGCCGCGACTTCCTTGAAGGCTTTGACCATTCCGGGCATCGAGCGGCCATCCTGAGCGGTGGTGTAGCCGAACCTCGCCCATAGTTCTGCACCGGCTCGGATGAATGTGGCGGCTCCCGCCTCCCCGACTCGTCCGATAAGTTTTTCAAGGAGCGGAAATGCGGCGGTTTCCTCGAGGACGCCATTGGGTTCTTGGCCGTCCTTCTGGCGACGGATCACTCCGCCGGGTGGATTGGGTGTGCTCGCTGTGATTCCACCAACTTCTAAAGCCTTTGAGTTGACCGAAATCAAATGCCCCGATTGGTGAACCAATAAGATCGGGATCTCAGCTGAAACCGCATCCAATTCCTCACGCACGGGGTGTCGAAGTTCTGCGAGTTGGGCGTTGTCGTACCCAAAGCCAACCACCAATTGAATCTTATCCACCGCTTCACGGTTGGCTGTGATCCAATCGCGAAGCGTCTGCTGTAGTGAAGCGATATCTTTGACGTCTCCGTCGGGTGGGGCCAACAGGTTGGCCGAGAGCGCTTGTAATCCACCCCCCATCACGTGCCCGTGAGCATCAACAAACCCGGGCAGCATTGTCCGACCTTGCAAGTCAATCAGCTGGGTTGTAGCTCCGCTGGCTTGAAGCACCGTTTCCTTTTCTCCGACGGCGAGGATCTTTCCATCCAGCACAGCCACCGCCTCTGCTTTCGGGGCGGCATCATTGACGGTGATGATCGTCCCATTGTGGTAGATCAAGTCAGCGGATTGCGCGGCCACGTCTGAATCGAGGCCAAGCAAGCTCATGCCGAGGAAGGCGGTCCGAATACCCCACGCCTTGCTGTGGCGGAAGAAACGCAGGCTGAGAAGTTTTCGATTCATATTGTTAATCGCAATTGAAAGTTGGTTGGCGATGAGAGGGTAAGCCCGCCGTTCAGTATTCCGAAACTTTCGGCTCTTTCGAAGTCAGTTTCTGCCTCAGGCCTGATCAGAAAAAGGTGAAGTTCATGCTTGTCGTTTGGGAGAAGGATTCGTGATGCGTCGTCGCAACACTCTGTAAACGGCTTCGGTAGGCACCTTCAGTTCAAGTTCTGTGCAAGGAGTTTAGCATGTCCAAATTCGTGCTGCAAAACCGCTGAACGTTCGCGATGATCAAGCATCTGCTGGCGTCCGGAGGACAGCTTGTTAACGGGCCGAAGACTTCGTTTAGGACCACGCAACGGCCACGATGCATTTGGGCGAGGCGGCTGATTTTCGTCCGAGTAAAAGCATTGGACTTGTGGGTGATCAATCCGTAGCACTATAGGTTGAAAGGCCACGCTGTTTCCTGCTTTCATTGCTAGCATTTGCGGGGCTGAAGGCGTTGGTTTGTCACCCCAGAAAGGGGGCTGTCCGAGTTTGGCGAACGCTCGGAATTTACCGCTTGATCCCCTTGGAATTGCGATTTCGTAATGCGTCAAAGCAAGCTCGACTCATTGGAAGTGTCCAAAACGCTTGGGCAGTGGAGCGCGATCCTGTGCTCGATCGTCGCGTCCTATATTGGCGTTGCTGCGGTCGTATTGAGACTTGGCTTGGCTGATCCGTGGATACTTTGTGCGCTACTGGCAGTCGGGATTTCTTGGTTGATTTTGAATGGGCCGGTTCTGCTTCAACGGTTGAAGTTGCAGGATAAACCATCGCTGCACTGGGGCGCGTGCTTCCTTACATTTGTGATCTTGCTCGGGGTGATATTCGCTTGTCGATATGGTGGGATGGTTGCCGGTGTGTCTTGTGCCATCCTTGGGCTCATTTGCTTTGCGATCAATCTGTCTCGTGAGATCAGACAGAACGCGACGCGAACGATGCAGGCACTCGTAATTTGCGGAATCCTGTCGGGGATTGCCTGTGCTGGTTTGAGCTGGGGCCGCGGATTCCTTTCTCCCGTTTTTGATCAGGGTCTCGCGCGGGGAATCGCATACAAGGACACGTTGTTTCACATGTCGATCAGCAACATGATCCGTACCCACGACACATCAAGCACTGGACTGGATGGGGTTCCTCAGCTTCCCTATCACTGGGGCAGCCATCTGGCATTGGGGGCACTTGCGGATGGCATTTCGGCAACGGCGTTGCAAGCTTACAACTTGATCTTTCCGGTGGTGTTTGTCCCACTGTTTCTCCACAGCTTGCTATTGGCTGGAATCGCCTGTGGGGGACGTCGGTGCAAGATTTCCCACGAGCAGTTGTCGGGAAGAATCATCGGTTTGTGGGCTTTGGTGATGGTTGCAACCATTGGATTTCTACCGTCGCCAATTGGTAATGAAGTTGGCTTGCGGCCTTCGTTCATGATTTCAGAATCGATGGCCGTCGCCATCATTTTGTCTGCACTGGGAATCGGCGTCATTTTTCCGCGATTTTCGAAGCGGTCACTGTTTGCGTCGGAATCCAAAGGCAACACCCCTGATGAAATTTGGTTAGCGGCGATTTGCTTTCCAGTATTCGCTGGGGCGCTCGGCGCTGCGAAAATTTCACTCCTGATCATTTGCGGTGCGTTGGTTTTCTTCGTGATCCTCAGAACACCTTCAATCTGGAAACGTCCACTTGCAATCGTTTCATTGGTCGTAACTTTTCTGACTGCCCTAGTGATCTTGCGTTACTGCTACGGTAGCGCTGATGGAGCTATGCAAATCGATCCGTTTCATTACTTGAAAGAGTGGGTGAGCGGAATCCACCGCCCGTTTTTCTTTCCCGTCACTTTGGCCTGGCTTGCTCTGGCTTTTTATCTGCGTTTGCGTGAAATGCAAGTCAATTCATGGCGGCGGTTTCTTGTATGCTTGCGGTCTCGACGCATGATTGATTTAGAATTGTTGGCAGTTGCGGCCGGTGTGGGCTACGCGGTCAGCATGACGATTCCGATTGCTGGCGGCAGCGGCGTGTACTTTCACAATGCCCAACAATGGATCGCAGTGGTCATCGTCCTTGGGGTTGTTATGCGACGCCGAAGTCTGTTGCAAACAAGGCAGTCGACAGCGGGCGATTCGTGGTTACGGCTGCTGACTCGCCCTTTTGGGGATTCCACCGTCGTGGCTCGCATCGCGACCGCACTGGCGATTGTCTTCGTTGTCAATGTTTCAATCGACAACTTCAGGATTGCTAAGAAGCTAAGCCAAGCTCGGTTTGTTCCTGCGAGTCCGTCATCCCCGAGGCCCGGTTCTAGTTCTGGTGAGCCCGGCACTGACTCGGAAAAACAAGCGTTGGTGGAGGCGTTCGCTCACATCTTGACCATGACCACCCGTGAACAAAAGAAGAACACTGCGCTTTGGATTCCCAAGTCGAATAGGGTTTTCTGGGACTATTTAGGCGAATCCCCACATGCCTTGGCAACTCCCTTTTTAGCGCCGGCGTTGACAGGAATCGCGATGGTGGACGGAGCACCGGATCCACATCCAACGATCGAATGGAAAGACTACGGTTATTTGCAATACAACATTTACGGTGAGCAGCGACCGCAGTTGGAAGCACGCGAGTTAGAGGTGCATGTTGAAAATCTCGCGAGACGCCAGGGGTTCAAGCGGATCCTGAAAATCGCGGATGTTCAAGATGGTGTATTGGTTTCTGAGTTGCAACTCGAGGAGACAACGCCATTGCTGGCTACCGGTCACTGCCTCGTAAGTGCTGACCGAATTCAGATGATTGCCGATCAAAGAAGTCGCCAGTTAGAAATAAAACAGCGGTGATGCTGCGACGCAATTCTGTGACTCATGCAGGTGCACCTGCGTAGTCGCCCGCGATCCATTGCAGACACTCTTCTTTTTTCACTTGGACTTTTGCATCTTTGCGAGCGAGGATTTTGCCTCGTGTTCAAGAACGATGGAAATGAACGTGTTTCCAAACTCCTTCGGTTTTCTCCCAGACCCGCGTTTCTTCGGTCGCGGAGGTTGTGCTGTTGCCGCCGGTAACTCGTTGGGTCATTCGGACATAAGCAATTACTGCGACGTTTCCCATCATTCGAATATGTGGGCTACTGATTGTTGTCGTGACGTTGGCGTATGGTGATTGCCCTGCCATGTCGAAGTAGTGCTTATGGAATGGCATCCCTTCGATTAAATGGCCATTCGCCTCTGGTTCGATCGCTGTTAAATCTGCCGCGCATAGTTCGGTGTAGGTGTCCCAGTCCGCGACTGTGATGGCTTGAAGTAGGCGGGTCGTCAGGTCCAAGATATCTGTTTGGTCATTCATGGCAAAACTTTCGGTCAGCGAGTGACGGAATTCGGTGGCGGCACGTAAGGATAGTGAAGTGATGAAACCAGAAACAGTGAGTCGGCTGCAGAGAATCGAGTGCAAGTTCTGACGTGGTGAGACGCATTGAACGAGGTGGGCATGGAGGATCATGTTTGCTCGAGCGGCAGGAACCCAGCGGCGACGCAAATACTGAGTACGGTCCACCATCGCCTCTGCAAGGGATTGGGTGATCGCTGCTTGGTTCCAGTGCGGTCGCTTGTAACGGCAGCGGGCAGTGATGCGGTCATCGTTGAGACAGGGGCTATCGAGCACGGATAACGAGACGAAGCATGATGAATGAAGCAAAATCCGCTCGGCAAACATCTATGCGTTTCCGCTGATTTGTCGATAGAATTCCCCAACCGCGTGGAAGAGTCGCACTCGAGAGTTTGAGCGAGAATTCGAATCGCCCTCTGAATTCAAAGATAAAACGAATTGTGAGTTTTCCACCAGGTTGACGGCATCACCGACTGAGCCAGGCAATATCGCATGCACATTTTGTTCGTTCATAAGAATTACCCAGCCCAGTTTGGTCATATCGCCAGACACCTCATCGATCGGCATGGATTCCGCTGCACGTTCGCGTCTGAAAAGCCGCCTGCGCAGTGGGATGGACTCGAACGGATTCAGTACGATCCGCGCGGCGGCGCAACAGAGAATACCCACTTTTGTTCTCGATCATTTGAGAACCAAGTTTGGTCTTCGCAGGGACTCTTTGATGCACTTCAGGCAAGGCCTGACATCCAGCCTGATTTAGTCGTCGGACACAGTGGGTTTGTCTCGACTCTGTACCTGCGTGAGTTGTATAACTGTCCAGTGATCAGCTACTTCGAATTTTTCTATCACACGCAAGACTCTGATCTCGACTTTCGCACGGATCTTCCCGCTTACGAAACCTCCGATTTGTTGCGGGCCCGAACCCGTAACGCGATCTTCCTGTTGGATTTACAGAATTGCGATCGTGGTTATTCGCCAACTGAGTTCCAGCGTCGTCAGTTGCCCGCAGTCTATCGTCCGAAACTGGCGACGATTTTCGACGGGATTGATACTCAATTTTGGAAACCAGAGTCGCAACCCAATCGTTTGATTGCCGGATGGAATTTGCCGACCGACAAAAAGATCATCACCTATGTCAGTCGAGGTATGGAGGCGATTCGAGGTTTCGACATCTTTATGAAGATCGCGAAACGAATCTGTGACCAACGTGATGATGTGTTGTTTGTTGTTGTGGGCGAAGATCGAGTTGCCTACGGGGGTGACCATCGATTTACTGACGGAAAGACATTCAAGCAGTGGGTGCTTTCACAAGATGATTACGACTTGCAGAAGATTCTATTTCTCGGCCGGATTCCACCTCCGCAGCTGGTAAATCTTTTTTCGATTTCCAGTTTGCACTTCTACCTCACAGCGCCATTCGTTTTGTCATGGTCTTTGATGAATGCGTTAGCTTGTGGTGCAACCGTGATGGGATCGGATACCGCGCCGGTTCAGGAAATGATCCAGCACGGTAGGAATGGGCTGCGGTTCCACTTCTTTGAGATTGACCAGGCGGTCGAGATGGCAAACCACGTATTAGATTATCCTGCAGAATACGAACATCTGGGCAGCGCGGCGCGCTCCAGTATTGTTGAAAAATACAGTCTTGATGTTTGTTTGCCACAAATGCTTGAGCTTTATCAGTCGGTAACTTCGTGAGCGGGCCGCGGACAACGTGCTGGGCTGGCTTACAACAAAGCAGAACTGGCGAGCTCTGGAGTTTCGGAGCGCGACAGGATTCGAGCGAAGCCAGTTTGTTCGAAGCCAGTTTGTTCGAAGCCAGTTTGTTCGAAGCCAGTTTGTTCGAAGCCAGTTTGTTC
>JAQWPZ010000318.1 GCA_029245125.1 Rubripirellula sp. | reverse complement strand
ACGGGGCGCGATTATCCAAGTCGCATACCAGCATCTTTGAGAGGACCGGCTGGTCTGGAATGGAGAAATAGATTGGTCCCCGTCGGCGTTCTTGGTTGGCTGTTCGTTCACGGGGTGATCGCTAGGCTGCAGGCTACCGTCGGGCTACAGACGGGCCAATTTCTGTTCCGTTGCTCCAGGCGAACAGCCTTGGTTTGCGAAGGCTTCACGGGCAGGCCTCCGCTGGGAGTCTTGCAATTTGATATAACTTTCCGCCGCAGGCGGATGCCCGCTTTGCAAATTGTACCCGAACCCGTTCTGGCAATTGGAAACAGATGGACAACACGACTGACCAGCATCCCACGTTCGTTACCCACCTGGAGTGTGGTCTGGAGGGAGATCATTATCCGGCTGATCAGCTGCATGGTTTGTCAAAGGCGGGCAAGCCATTGTTGGTCAAGTACGATCTGGCATCACTCGGTGAATCGATTCGCAAGGAAGACCTGCTGACCCGCCCGGCTGACCTTTGGCGGTATCGTGAATTTTTGCCGGTGCGGAATCCTGTCAACATTGTCAGTCTTGGCGAGGTGATGACGCCGCTGATTCCGGTGCCCCGATTGAGTGCTGGTCGTGGCGATTTGCTCGTGAAAGACGAGGGACGGCTGCCGACCGGTTCGTTCAAGGCTCGCGGCATATGTATGGCCGTATCGATGGCCAAGGAGCTGGGGGTCACTCGGATTGCGATGCCGACCAACGGGAACGCGGGCGCTGCACTTGCCGCCTATGCATCCCGCGCAGAAATCGAATCGTACGTATTCTGCCCTGCTGACACTCCTGAAATCAATGTTCGCGAGATTGCCGCACAGGGTGCCAAAGTATGGCGTGTCAATGGATTGATCAACGACTGCGGTCGCTTGGTCGGAGAAGGCAAGCCAGCGATGAATTGGTTTGATTTTTCGACCCTCAAAGAGCCTTATCGGATCGAGGGGAAGAAGACGATGGGGTTGGAGTTAGCGGAACAGTTTGGCTGGCGACTTCCCGATGTAATTCTCTATCCCACCGGGGGCGGAACAGGTTTGATTGGAATGTGGAAGGCATTCCAGGAACTCAAAGAGATAGGTTGGGTCGAGGGGCCGTTGCCGCGGATGGTGGCTGTCCAGGCGACAGGGTGTGCACCAATTGTGCGTGCTTTTGAGTCAGGGGCCGAGCACGCCCCGTTGTGGGAAAACGCGTCAACGGTCGCAGCGGGAATTCGCGTTCCGGCCGCGATTGGGGATTTTTTGATCCTGCGGGCGGTGCGAGAAAGCAACGGATTTGCAACAGCGGTAAGCGACGAATCGATTCTCTCAGCGCAGCAGCAGGCCGCTGAACAAGAAGGGGTGCTGTTGTGCCCCGAGGGGGCGGCGACGCTCGCGGGTTATCAACAAGAAGTGGCCAGCGGTCGTATTGCTGCTGACGAATCGGTCGTGCTATTCAATTGCGCGACCGGATTGAAATATCCAATGCCGCCAGTGACAGCAGAGTTGGACTGCACGAGTCCAATTGAATACGGGGAATTGTGATCGAACCATGCCGTCATGCGATCAAGATCCCGCTGCATCATCGTGGCAGCGGGATGCTTGTGGCAGCGGGATTTTGGCGTTGACGGTGATGACTCAACCGTCAGCGTTGATCACTTTTTTGTTGCCGGTTCAGTCGTCGCTTTGCTGAATGCAGCTTTGCCACCGACGATTGGCAAGCGAAGGCTGGTTGCTCCCACGTCGATGGTAAGTTCCGTTCCTGGATTTGGATGGAGTGTGAAATCGCGATCGCTGGAAAAGATCATCAAGCCAATTTGTTGACCTTTTGGCAGCACTTGATCGTCGGGTTGCAGATCGAAGGTCATTTCATAGAACTGCCCGGGGACCAGTGGTTCACTCTCGGTGAGTGACCGATAGTTTTGTGGGTCGGCCCAGCCACGCGTGATAATATTGTCGGTGATTTTCGCTTGCCGGTTCGTCGACCAGGGTAACGAGACGAGCCAGACGGAGAGATTCGCTGCGGGGCGATTGCTGGCAAGTTTGATGGTGATGCTGGGCGTGCCGGAGAGATGAATCGGCTGTGTCAGCTTGGGAGTCACATAGATCAGGCGATGGTTCGTCCATTCAGCTTGTGCTAAGGCGGCACCGCTGAACGAGAAGTTATCGACAAGTGTTTCCGTCGCCTGCTCGTTCGGGCGATCGGTGGTTAGGCTGCCGCGTTGAGGGGCAGCACCGGTGAGATAGAAGTTGACCGGTTTTGCGTCGGGATTTGGGTAGTCTCCATACGATGTCGGCTGGGTGCGTTCGGCATTTTCGCGGACGATCCAAGCACGCGGATCTTTTTCGACTTCGTTTTCGATTCCATGCAGGTACCGAGTGAACCAACGGTTCATCATTTTCATTGGTGGTGGCCCCCCGTGTCCTCCTTGGTGGAAGAATGCCTGCGTTGGGACGCCCTTGGCTTTTACCGCTTCGTAGATGCGAACGCTGTGTTCGGGCACCACGTTCCAATCGTTGAACGCATGCGCCATGAGCATCGCGGCTTTTAGTGGCTTGATGTCATTTAGATAGTCGCGTCCTGCCCAGAAATCGTTGTAGTCGCCATTCTTGCGATCAAATCCGTTTGCCATTTCCTTATCGCGGACCATGCAGTCGCAGAATTCCCGTTTCGATTCATTTCCGCTGTGGATGTAGTCGTAAAGGTAATCGATGTCCTCACCCATGTATCCGAAAGGATGTCGGACCAAACCGTTGGAACGATAGTAATGGTAGTAAGAAGTGTTTGGGGCAATCGGGATAATTGCTTCGAGTCCGTCGACACCTGTCGTGGCAGCCGCCAAGGGAATGGTGCCGTTGTAGGAGGTGCCGGTCATGCCAACTTTGCCTGTGCACCAGTCAGCGACGACTGCTTCATTCCCGTCGGGAGTCGTGAATCCTTTGCCGCGACCACAGAGCCAGTCGATGACAGCTTTGGGGGCAAGTGATTCGTTGTCGCCGCCGACGGTCGGGCAGCCTTGCGATAGGCCAGTGCCCGGTGATGAGGAATGAACAACGATGTAGCCACGCGGGACCCATTCCTTTGTGTGTGATTTGGAAATGATTGGGCGTTTACTTTTCAATTGGACTGCGGGGAAGTGAGCCCGCTCGGGTGGTTCAGCCCCAAGCTCTTGTCTCGGATCCCAAAAATATTCGCGTCCCTAGGTGCCGGTGCCGGCAAAGTATGGACTCGAGACGTAGACGACTGGCAGCTTCAATCCCTCGCTTTCCGTTTGCCGTGGGCGGGTGACGCTGACGTGCATCCGGTCAAGTTTTCCATCTTCGTCAGAATCAAATTCAGTTTCGACCCACAGGTCATGCCGGATCCAGAAATCAGGGTCGGAGAATGCTTTGACGACCTGGGCTTCACCATCCTTAAAAACTGGTTTTACGGGATCCTTTTTGGTTGGCTCGGCAGCGTGGGACGCAACGCCGAGGGTGAAGCAAGCCGCAGCGATCAGTGGCCGTGCAAATGCGGAGAATTGGAGTCGACGGTCCGAAGCAGTGAATCGATGCATAACGGCAGATTGGATGAAGGGGGCGAGGATCTTGAAGCAGGACATATGGTAGGCAAAACGAACCGGCATTTCAGGAGAAATTGCGGGCGAATTCCAAGCAGAGCGAGTTTGGGCTCTCCGTCGCGGGTCACGCTGGCAGCTTGTAAACGAAATCAGGTTGTCTGGTCAGCGCGGACGCCTTCAGTTTATCAAAAAAGAGACGGTCATCGACGGCCGAGCATCGGCTCAGTTGTGGAATGCTGTGCAGTGGTGATGTGGGGTCTCTGAAGGTGCGAACACTCCGACTGCAGCTTTGAATTGAGACGGGTTGGCAAGGTTGAGTCCGTGACGAGATTCTCGTGACAAAGAGCCAGCGTTGTGTGATGCGGCAATTTTGTCTTTGCTTTCTTCGGGCAATGCCCTGATCTAATTTTCTCTGCGATGAAGAGCGGTGGTCGTCGACTGTGCGTAGAAATCGACTTCATTACTCTCGTTTCCCCAGAGTCTCGATGGCTTCTTCGATTCCTACTGCGGAGGCTGCCCGATGGTCCAAGTCGGGGTGTTTGGCGGCCATCCGCTCTCGCCATCCGCTCTCGCCATTCGGAAGTGCGCTGGACGGTTCCGAATGTGTAAACCATTCGGTCAAGCTGTGGTCTCTCGTTGATGAAAGCGTGATCTTGGCTGACCGGCAACGTGCAGCCTGAAATGTGGCACAGTAGCAAGTTATCGAAAGCTCGCAGGTAGCTGTCAGTTTCGGCAATCGCGTGTTTGCTTGATTCATCATTTGGTCTCAGGCGGGTTCCAGTCGGGAACAGGGAGAAAACCCATCCCTCGTGCCGTAGTTCCAGCATAGAACGTTCAGCCGCCATGTTGATCCGTTTTGCTTCGCCGATCTGGTCCTTCGAATGCGTGGCATTGAACCAGGAATGTGGCGTGACGAGGACGCGATTGAATCCTTTGATTAGTTGTGACGTAGCGTTTTGATCCTCTTCCAGTTTTCGACCGGCAATCCAGATCAAACGATCAAATAATGCCGTCGCATTGAAGTCTGTCAGCATCGCGAGCAGCGTTGGAACGTCGAGGTTCGAACGATGATTCAGGCACAGCAGGCAGGACTGCCCCTCTTGCGCAAGCTCGGTCAGCTTGCGAAGTTGGTCGAGGCCTACGATTCGGCTGTCTGGCAAAAGTAAGCGACGGCAAATCTTCGTGAACAGCGGGCGATGTTGCTTATCCGCCCAGCGAACCACGCTATCTGGTGTTAGCATCTGTCTCGAGTCATCGCTGTCGAATTGTTGTTGCAGACTCGCCAGCTGTTTGGCAAAGATTTCAGATAGTGTGCCTGCGGGAAGCGGCTGGCGATTCGACTCGTACATGTTGACCTCGTTGTGAGATCGTATCGTGCAGTGAGCGATCGTTCCATCGGTTTTTATCGGTGTTTCCCAAAGTTGTGGCCCAGTTGAAGCATTTGAGGGGGCGTGAGGGAGCGTGGTGAGGCATCCATTCGGATTGACCGGAACCTGGTTTGCCGCAGGACGGCAATAAGAAACCCTCCGGTCTGATTTGATCATTCGTTGGAATTCATCCATTGAACAATTCAGTTCGAGCTATCGGTGAACAACCATGCAAATATGAGTTGATGCAGGCTGTCGTTTGAATCGGGTACGATAGGGCCACGCTTGAAAAAATTTGATCCCTCAGGTTCTTACTCATCGTGATCGTTACCCCAGAATCGAATCGGCAAAATCGCAACGCTGCGTCGATGACTGCCACCTTGATCGTCAGTTTGTCGATCGCATTGTTTTTTGTATCGCCATGGTTTGGTTTGGGTATCCCCGTTGGCCTGTTGGTCTATGTATGGATGCGTCGAACGACTCTAAGTCGGCTCAAGCAGATGGCAGCACCCTTTCCTGAATCGTGGCAGGCGATTTTAGTTTCGGATGTTGTTTTCTACCGATCGCTCACGCCCGAGCAACAACAGCGTTTTCAAAATCTCGTCAAAATTTTCCTCTCCGAAGCACGCATCACTGGAGTTCGAACGGACGTCGACGAACGGACTCGGGTGCTCGTCGCCGCGAGTGCGATTATTCCCGTCTTTGGATTCGATGATTGGGAGTACTCCGGATTGGGTGAAGTGTTGATCTACCCCAACGCATTTGGAGAAGGGTTTCAATCGGACGATGGTGCGAAACGGAACATTCTTGGGATGGTGGGCGATGGTCATCTGAGTGGCGTCATGATCTTGTCAAAATCTGATTTGATCAGTGGGTTTGCAAATCCGGAAGATAAACGGAATGTGGGAATTCACGAATTTGCCCACTTGGTCGATAAGGCGGATGGCTCGATCGATGGGATCCCAGCAGGAATAACCGCTTCGGTTGTCGGCCCGTGGATTGGGTGGATCGGCGAGGAATTGAAATCGACCTCTAAGGGGCGGAACCACATCAACGACTACGCCTACACCAATGAGGCGGAGTACTTTGCAGTCCTGACCGAGTACTTTTTCGAAGCCCCCGATGTTTTGCAGAGAAAGAATCCGGATCTCTACAAATTGATGCAGTCAATGTATCGGCAGGACACGCGAGGATTTTTGTCGACACCCCAGCGTCGCCATCGAGTGGGACGCAATTCACCCTGTCCATGCGGGAGTGGGGAAAAGTTCAAGCGGTGCTGCCGACGCAAAGCGAAGAAACGGACTGCGTGAAGTCTGGCAGTGATCGTGAGATGGATTCGCCGCAATGTAGGGTCAGTGTGCGTGACCAATTCTCGTGCCCTGTCTCAATGGCGGTGTGGCATCCCGTTGACAATGTGACATCTGGCAATGGAATGGTTGGGATGGATGCGTTGGTGAAGTTTCAGTCGTGCAACTTAGTCACCAAGTTGAAAACGCCAAGTTTGCTGGAGCATGTTGGCAAATACGGAGGGCAGTCATTCTGTTGCTGCGACTCGTTAAACTGATAGCGTCTATAACTTCGACACGAGGAAGTGCTGTGTATAAACGAATGTTGATTTGTGCTGGGCCGATGCTGATGATCTTGTTGGTTGGATTGATTCCCAGTCAAGCATCGGGAGCCGATTCGCCAAATGTGCTGTTCATTGCCGTTGATGATTTGAATGATTGGATCGGTGTGATGGGGGGGCATCCCCAGGCCAACACACCGAACATCGATCGCTTGGCTGCGATGGGGACATTATTCACACATGCTTATTGTGCCGCACCGGCTTGCAATCCTTCACGAGCGGCTTTGATGACAGGGATCCGGCCGTCGACTTCGGGTGTGTATAAAAACGCAGATCCGTGGCGTCAATTGCTTCCGGATGCAGTCACCTTACCGCAGCACTTCATGGCGAGTGGATACACCGCGTTAGGATCTGGAAAGATTTACCATGGTGCCTTTCCAGACCCGCCCTCATGGGATCTTTATTTTCCCTCCAAGACGAAGCAAAAGCCAAGTGACCCCTTGCCTGACGGGCGACCACTCAATGGTATCCCGCGGACGTCGCATTTTGATTGGGGGCCGGTTGCTGCCGACGATGCTGAAATGGGAGATTTCCAGGTTGCCGATTGGGTGATCGAACAGCTTGGTAAGGCGTATGACAAACCATTCTTTTTAGCTTGCGGAATGTATCGTCCTCATTTGCCGTGGTACGCACCAGAGAAGTATTTTCAAGAGTATCCGTTGGATGAAATTCAGTTACCGATCACGAGCGAAAATGATTTGGCCGATATTCCGGCGGCGGGCATTAAAATGGCCAAACCGACAGGGGACCATGCCAGAGTGACGCGAAGTCAACAGTGGAAGAAAGCGGTCCAAGGTTATCTGGCCTGCATCTCATTTACGGACACCCAAATTGGCCGAGTTTTGGATGCATTTGAATCGAGCCCTCATCGTGACAATACCATCTTGGTTTTCTGGACCGATCACGGATGGCATCTCGGAGAGAAAGAGCACTGGCGAAAGTTCGCCTTATGGGAGGAAGCGACGCACACCCCAATGGTCGTCGTTGCACCGGGCCTTTCGACCGCCGGGACTCGTTGTGATCGTCCTGTGAATTTGATTGACCTTTATCCCACCCTCGTAGACCTCTGCGGATTGCCTGCCAATGATCGGTTGGAGGGACAAAGCTTAGTTCCGTTGCTGAAAGATCCCGGTCAGTCATGGGAGCGTCCGTCATTGACGACCCATGGCCGCAATAACCACAGCCTTCGCAGCGATCGGTTCCGTTACATCCGATACGCAGATGGTAGTGAAGAGCTTTACGATCACGAGGCCGACCCACGGGAGTGGAAGAATCTTGCCGACGATTCAGGTCATTCTGGTGTCAAGCAACGGTTGGCCAAGTGGTTGCCGACAACCAACGTGCCGGGAATTGAGAACACCGGCAAGAAGAACGCCGGCAAGAAGAGCGGCAGCAAGAACGGTTCGGGCAAAGACTAAGTAGCTGCCGGGGATGCGACTTGTCTTATTGAATCGAGCGAAGTCGCCGTTTCTCGCATCACTGTTGCTCAGCGATCGGAGCCGGTATCCACTAGCCCATTTCCCGATCGCATTTTATTCCCCGGCCGCATTCTGCTACCGGTTCGGAATCGTCGTTCTTGTTTTTGACCGACAGTGGTTGGCGGTAGCAATCCTCTGCGACCATTCGATCCACCATCAAGTGATGGTGGATGCCAGAATGCCAACGCGATTTTATTTTCGCAGATCGTAGCAGAGCAGTTTGTCGCCTTCGCGGAGATAGAGCTTGCCGTCCACGATGACGGGGTGTGCCCAGCTTGGTCGCTCGCCGCTGCCGGGAGTCTCAAAGCTACCCTGTTCGGCGAATTCTTCTGGTGACGCGTTGATCATTGTCATGACGCCGTTGCTATATCGTACGAAAATCTTTCCATCGGCGGCGACCACGCTGGCGCTCTTGCGACCGCTTCCCCGGCTTTTCCAGGCAATTTCACCCGTCATCAATTCAGCGCAGTATGGCGTGCCGCTGTCACCGGAGTCTCCGTATAGGTGATCACCGACCAAAACGACCCCTCCATGCTTGTTTTGCAGGGCGGGTGAATTGGGATAAATTTCTTCGATGTCGACGCCACCGTCATTGTTGGAGACCTGTTTCAGCAACGCACCCCCAAGGCCATAGCCCGCAGTGAAGAAGACTAGGTCGTCACGAACGATGGGAGTCGGGATCACTGCTGTTGTTTTGGGGATACCGTAGGTCCAAAGCAACTTTCCATCGCTTGCCTGAACGCCCATTGCACCGCTGCCGGTGGTTTGGACATAAATTTTCTTACCGGCAATTTCAGAGATCACAACCGAGGCGTGCCCGGCGCCGATGTCATCAGGATTGGTGCAATTCCAAATCATTTCACCAGTTAACTTGTTCAGTGCGACCAGGGTGTTGCTGGCACCGCCGGGTGTGCAGATCAAATTTTCTCCATCGATTGTCTCCGACTCGCTGTACCCCCATGGATCTGCTTGGTTGCCTTC
>JAQWPZ010000312.1 GCA_029245125.1 Rubripirellula sp. | reverse complement strand
TGTGCCACTGGGAGAATCGGGGCGGGGGGCGGCGACGGCGAAGGTGACTCGCCATGGCATGTTTGACAAGCTTTGTTTTCCTTGGGCCGGTGCGACGGCCGCAAAGATTCGCACGTCTTGGGCATTCAATTGGTTCAAATCAATGGTCTTGGGGGATCGCCATTCCTGCTCGCTTCGCCAGTCATGAGTCTTGCCGTGGGGGTGGAATCGAAAACGATCCGCTTCAGCCAACTGCTTCCGTTCGCTCGGTTCGCCGTAGATGACCGGTTGAACGCCGATTCGTTTTGCTGCCTGCAACCGAATGGCAATCCCGAATGGTTCATAGTCCCAGCGGCTGACGTGTGATCGAAAACACCGCCGTGCCAGGAGTTCTTGCAGCGAAAGAGCGGAGAAGCAGACGACGGGATAAGTTCGCCGAGAGGTTCGCGCCGATGCAATCAACCTGCCTGAGCGAAGGATTCTGGTCAGCGCCTCCAGTGGCCCACGTGGTTCAGTATCTGATTCGCCCAGTAAGATTGCGTCTCGGTACTGGCGAATCGTTTCATCCGGCCAGTTTGCTGGTTGTCCTCGCGTGCAGTGAATTAGCCATCTCCCTTCCGTTTGTGTCCAAGCTTCATTTGCGACACGAGGGCAGTTTGTTGACACGGTGGGTGTTGACGGCGTGTTTGGGGCGGCGAGTGTGTAGCTGTACCGACCGATTGCACCGCAGCGAATCAATTCCTTCGCCGCGCATGGGGCGAAAGGTGTGATGGCTACCTGGGTGGATGCCGACGTGTCAGATTTCAGCCTTTCCTTAAGGCTGTGTTCGATGGTGCCTCGACGGCGTACATAAGCCGCTTCGATTCGATCAGCGATTGCGATGATCGCTGCATCACGCGAAGGAGGAGTCTTGGCACAAATCACGATGTCTGCTGGTTCGTTGATTCCAAGAGTGGTGATTGGAACGCCGAATAACTCTGCCGCGCGGTGAGCCCAGGGTTCGATGGCCGATCCGTTTGCGACGATCCATCTTTCCCCCTGTGATTTGCACCGCATGGCGCTCTCGACTAGTTGGCGACCGACATGCTGGTGGAGCTTGCGTTGATGGCCAAGTCGACTGCAGACCACGGCAACATGCGGGACGTGTATCGTCGCTGCGGAGAGCTGGATTTGTAGGTTTGGCAGGCTCCATCCAAGTGAATTGCTGCCTGCGGCAAGTTTTCGTAAATTCACGATTGCCCCGGATTGATGGTGGTTCAAGCTTGGATTGGGCTTCCCGCCACCGTCGTCGTGATTCGATCGGGTTGCCGATTCGTCACGAACAACATCAGAATAACAGAGCAAAGGTGCGAGTGGCTGGATTGTTCGCGGTCGGCACCGCTCGCTTACCGCTTCCTGTCCCTGCTATTGAGAGTCTCGCTATGCCAGCAAAGTTATCGATTGCGATGGTCGCGTTTTTTCTCTCTCTACCGATGGCATGGTCAGCTGAGAATGACGCTGATGTCGTGATCCCGATTTGGCCAGAATCGCCACCTGATTGGAAGACGCTAGATCAAGCGGAAAAAGATACCTCGGGGCCTGACGGTCAATTAGTTGGTGGTCGATCAGTGATTCGGTTGGGATTTGTTTCGACCCCAGAGTTGCACGTTTATCGCGCCCAGCCGTCTGCAGCGTCAGATACGGTCGTTTTGATTAATCCCGGTGGCGGCTACTCGATTTTGGCGTGGGATTTGGAAGGCACGGAAATCGCAAAGTGGTTTCAGAAACTCGGCGTGACTGCGGTCGTCGTGAAGTACCGAGTGCCGACGCGGCAGCTTGAGCAGGCATGGCGGCCAGCGGTACAAGATATCCAGCGATCGATCGCTCTCGTTCGCAGCGGAGGCATTCCGGGTGTTGATCCCAAGCAGGTCGGCGTTCTCGGTTTTTCGGCCGGCGGAAATGCTTCTGCGCGGGCGGCGTTGGCGAGTCAGCGGTATTACGAGCCGGTCGATGTTCACGATAAGAGTGAGTTGCAACCCGATTTTGCGATCTTGGTCTATCCCGCTTGGTTGGTCCGAGATGGAGATTCGAATCAGTTAATTGAAGACTTGAAGGTGACCGCTGATTCACCACCAATGTTCTTCGCACATGCCCAAGACGATCGTGTGAACTGCATGAGTTCGGTAACGTTGTTCAGCAAACTGAAACAAGCTCGGGTGTCTGCCTCGCTGCATGTCTTTGCCAGGGGTGGGCATGGGTACGGCGCACGAACGACTGATGCGCCGACCGATGCGTGGCCGAAACTCTGTGAAAATTGGATGAGGAGTCAGGGATGGATGGCACAGTAAGCGACGGTTCAAAATCTGCGCGAACTAAAAAAGATCATCCTGCTCCGCCGGTGAAGCCGGACCAGGAATGGGCGAATGCGTTGACTCACGGCATCGCCTGTTTAGGAACAATTTGCCTGGGGAGCTACATGGTTTGGATGGCGTTGCCGGACGGTAACGGCATCACTATCGCGTGCCTTGTTTATGCGACGTCGGTATTCGCAACCTTTGGCTTTTCGACGCTCTCTCACATCGTGCGGCGCCAGCCGATGCTCAATACGATGCGGGCTTGGGATCAGGCAATGATTTACGCGATGATCTCCGGTACCTACACCCCGATCGCTTATCGGTACGCAACTGAATCAACCCAGGTCGCGCTGCTTGCTGCGATCTGGGTCGCGGCCACGATCGGGATTGTCGGCAAGCTCTTATTCCAGCACCGGATCAATTCGATCGGTACCATTTCTTATCTGCTGCTGGGGTGGCTGCCCGCGATCCCATTAGCGGGCCACGTGCCCCGTGATCTAGCGTGGTGGATGGTCGCCGGTGGCGTGCTTTACACCGTTGGCGTCGTGTTTCTGATGAATGATTCAAAACTGCGTTACTTGCACGCAGTCTGGCATCTCGCCGTGATGGCGGCTGCTGTTGCCCACTTTGTGGGCATCATGCATTACGTCGTCGGCACTTAGCTGAGGGCCGGGGGATTCATTACGACGACCACCCCGTCATGAATCAAATTTGCGTGATCACTCTCAGGCGTGATCACTCTCAGGCGGGGCCGGTGCTCACGACTACTTGGCTTGGTCTAACGACACGCTCATGCATCTTAAATCCTGACAGCGCGACGTGGGCAACGTTGCCCGAGGGTTGGTCGCCGGGCATTTGGGAGATGGCTTCGTGGAAGTTTGGATCGAACACTTCCCCTTCGGCAGGGATTTCGTGAACGCCATATTTCACCAGCGTGTCGGCGAGTTGCTTCGCGACCATCGCAACGCCTTCTTTCAAGCTATTCGATTGGTCGGATTGATCGGCGGCTTCGAGTGCGCGGAGCAGGTTGTCACGAACCTCCAATAGATCAGCGACCATCGGGACTGCTGCGTACTTCAATTGGTCTTCAAAGTCACGCCGCATCCGTTTGCGGAAGTTTTCGGCTTCAGCTTGCGCCATCAGAACACGTTTGTCGGCTTCAGCAGCGGTATGCCGAAGGCGATCCATTTCCTCGTCTCGGGTCTCGGGTTGTTCCGATCCCTCGGCTGACGAATCGGTCTCGCCGTCTTGTCGTGATTCAAACGCAGCGTCTGTTGCTTCGAACTCGTCATCGGCGGATTGCCGGTCGGGGTTGCTTTCGTCGCTCATCGATTCGCTCATGATTGTTGTGGTTGATCGGAATCAAAAAAGTTTCGCAACTTTTCCAAGAACGTAGTGCGGTGCGGCAAGACCGATTCATGATCGAGGTCAGCCAATTCTCGCAGCAGTCGTTCTTGTTCGTCCGTGAGTTTCTTTGGTACTTCGATAAAGACCTGCACCAGCAGATCGCCGGCAGCTCCACCCCGGTGGTCGACGATTCCCTTTCCGCGAACGGTAAAGACTTCGCCATTTTGGGTGCCGGCCGCGACGCGTAGCGACTCGGGGCCATCGAGGGTTGGGACTTCAATCTCGGCACCGAGCGCCGCTTGGCTGTATGAGATTGGTAGTTGCAGGATCAGGTGGTTGCCGTCTCGCTTGAAAAGATCGTGTGGCTTGACGGTGATAAAGACATAACAATCGCCGACTGGGCCGCCGTCGGGGCTTGCTTCACCCTCGCCGGAGACACGGACTCTGGTGCCGTCGGAAATACCGGCGGGGATTTTCACCGTCAGCTCAGCTTTTTGATTCTGCAGTCCTGATCCGCGGCAATCGTCGCAGGGTTGCGAGATCTGCTTCCCTGCACCATGGCAGTTGGGGCAAGCCGTTTGAACACGAAGAATGCCGGCAGATTGAATGACTTGCCCATGGCCACCGCAAGTCTCACAAGTGACCGGTTGACTGCCTGTCGCGGCGCCGGAGCCACTACAGGTATCGCACTGAACTCGGCGGCGGAAAGAAATGTCTTTCTCGACGCCGCGGGCGGCTTCTTCGAGAGTCAGGGTGACGTTGCAGCGAAGATCAGCTCCACGCCGGTGTCGCCGCCGGCGACCACCACCACCACCGCCACCACGCGATCCAAATAAGTCGCCGAACATGCCTCCGCCGAACAGATCGCCAAAGGCTTCAAAGATGTCCTCAACGTCATTGAATTGTTGGACACCCTCGACACCCGCGTGACCGTGGCGATCGTATCGCTCTCGCTTTTCGCGATCGCTCAGGACTTCATACGCTTCAGTCGCCTCCTTGAACTTTGAAATCGCATCCTCATCGTCGCGATTGCTGTCAGGATGGAACTTGATCGCCAACTTGCGATAAGCGCGATCAATATCGCCCTTGTTCGCGGACCGTTCGACTTTAAGCACTTCGTAATAGCAGGCCTTCTCAGCCATGAGTGGTTGCCCTTTGAGAGTCGATCGTCTGGTTGTTGTGCAGGTTGTCGTGTGAAAGATCACGAGCCGCGATGCGACGTCTTGAACTGGCTACTAAAGTAGCAACAGTTCCGATCTTGCGAGGTGCTTCAGCATGACGAAGGTCACCGGTCGCGGTTCCTTCGTCGTCTAACGAGCCAATCCAACGGCTCGCAAACCAACGGCTCGCAAATTTTCAGCGCCCGGCAAGTGCTCTTCCATACCGTCCAGACAGTGCAAGTTGGATTCAGGATTAAGCAATACGGGTCGCACACCAACCGGAAAATCCAGGCATGCGACCCGTCATATGTAACGCATCAAACGATGCAATTATCAGTAGCGGTCAACTTAGTTGACGACGCCTTCAACTGGCCGACGTTCTTTGTCTTCCGCTTCGAAGTTGGTCACCAATGCTTCGGTGGTAAGCAACAAACCGGCAATGCTGCCTGCGTTGGCCAAGGCGGTTCGCACGACTTTGACTGGGTCGATGACACCAGCTTTCAGCATGTCGGAATACTTGCCAGTGTTCGCATCGTAGCCGATGTTTTTGTCTTTCTGACTTACTTCGTCGACGACGACGCTGCCGTCGATGCCACCGTTGTTGGCGATTTGACGCATGGGAGCGTCAAGTGCGGCCAAGACGATCTCGACACCGATCTTCTCGTCACCTTTCGCGGACGGGATGACGGTCTTGCCGTCGCAGTCTTTGACTGGCGTTGATTTGACCGATTCAACCGCTTCGCGGCAGCGAACCAGAGCAACTCCGCCGCCAGAGACGATCCCTTCCTCAACCGCTGCACGGGTCGCGTGCAACGCATCTTCCAAGCGAGCTTTCGTTTGCTTCATTTCCGCTTCGGTTTCGGCACCGACGCTGATCACAGCAACACCACCGGCCAGTTTGGCAAGTCGTTCTTGGAACTTTTCTTTGTCGTAGTCGCTGTCGGTTTGCTCGATTTGGGCACGGATTTGGCCGACTCGTTTGTCGATGTCGCCTCGGTTTCCACTGCCTTCGACGATCGTGGTGTTGCTCTTGTCAATCGTGACCTTCTTGGCGCGACCAAGTTGCTCAAGCGTGACGTTTTCGAGCTGGATTCCAAGATCCTCACTGATGAGCGTTCCACCAGTTAGGGTGGCAAT
>JAQWPZ010000307.1 GCA_029245125.1 Rubripirellula sp. | reverse complement strand
CGATCATCCAATCCCGCTCCTGAAGAAGATGTGAAAGAACCGTAACCAGCTTTCGATCCGTTCTTGGTGGAACACTCCCATGACTGAATCTGTTCTTGTTCCATGGCAGTGTTGTTGTTTTGTCAGATCGGGGTGACGGTTTTTCAATGGGTCGCATCTCGACTCCCGCTTCTGAATCGCATGCTTGCTGCGTTCCAGGTTTCTCTCATCGGTTCGTTCTGAGCGTTAGGTTTCTTGGCAAGTTTTGAAATCTGGGTCAGAGTTAGGAGCTGGGGCTAGGAAACTGGATTTGGCGTAGTTGTTATCGAGTGCAGGGTGTTCGCCGGTGGGTTGCGGTCATACGCATGGTCTTAACAAGGCAACGCCAGGAGGAGGCATCGTCCGCGACGGGATATGCGTTTGCATTGTTAGAGCTTAGCTGGTCAATCGGCGAACAATCATCGTCATTTCGGTAGCGTATGATTCTCGCCAGTTCCCGAAATTATGCTTTCAGTTTTTCGGACGGTCCAAGAGTAATCAAGCGGATTGAATTGATAGGATTTTTTACTTGCAGCTGGTGCCGCCAAATTGGTGGGCAGGTAGTTCGCGAGCTTTTGTTTCAAGTTTGACAGCTCGTCGCGGTCGGCAAGATTTTCATGTTCGCCGGGGTCGATCCGGTGATCGTAAAGTTCTTCTTCGCCGGACCGATAGCGAATGTAGCGATATCGATCGGTACGAACGGCCATATGTCCTTGCTCTTCAACGATGATTGCCGGTCGTTCACGCGGAGCGTTGGGGTTTTGCAGCCAAGGAATCAAGCTGATCCCGTCCAGGCTTTTAACCGGCGGCAGATCGCATAATTCGATCAGTGTTGGGAACAGATCGACAAGGCTTGTGGGCCGATCGCAACGTTGACCGGATCGCCCAACTTTTGGCGCTGAGATGATTAGCGGGACGCGGGTTGCCTCCTCCCAGAGAGTCCGTTTATGCCAATGGCCTTTCTCGCCAAGATGCCAACCATGATCTGACCACAGCACGATGATGGTGTTTTCGGCGTGTGGAGTTTCGCGAAGCTGTTTCAGGAGCCTTCCGACTTGAGCGTCGGCGAAACTGATGCTTGCCAGGTAGTGTTTGATCGCGACCCGCCATTTTCCCGCGTCTCGGATTTTCTTTAAATTGTCCGCTTTGCGGAGCGCGAGTTTTCTGCCCGGTTCTGGGATGTCGTCAAGATCCGATAAGTTGATTTCGGGTACCACGACCGTATCGATTGGATACTGATCCAAAAAACGTTGGGGGACATACCAAGGTAGATGGGGATGAAAGACACCGCAGGCCAGGAAGAATGGCCTGTCCGTTGATTCGCGAGAATTTAAAAAGCGAACCGCGAAATCAACCGTAACGGCGTCGTCGTAATCCTTTTCCGCCAAGCCGGGTGGGACGCCCCAATCAACCTCGCCAGAGTAATTGACGATTCCGGCAAACGGAAAGGTCTTGGGCCGCTGTTTCGGTTTCGAATAGGGGTAAAGGGGAGATCCATAACGGATCCAAGCGTTGTCGTTAAAGACCAGGCGGTGGTAATCATCCCATTGTGAAGGAGGGTTATTTCCTACGGTGTGGTGATAAATTTTTCCAGCGCCGATCGATTGATATCCATTGTTGCGAAAATGGATCGGTAGCGTGACTAAGTCAGGACGGTGCGGTTTCCACCAATGTTGATTGTTATAGACGCCTGACGTGCTTGGTAATAAACCGCTCATGACGGCCACGCGACTGGGGCAACAGACCGGTGCCGCCGTGTGAGCATTCGTAAAAGCGATTCCCGAAGCAGCCAAGGCGTCAAGATGTGGCGTATTGACCTGGCCTGGATAACCTCCCAAGAAACCGACCCAATCGTTCATGTCGTCAACAGCGATAAAGAGGACATTCGGCGGACGCTCGTCTGCCGCTCGCGCTGACACCCCGATCATTACCATGATCGCAAAAATAAATAGTTTGGTAGCTTGCATCAGTTTCATCCGCCGCTCGGCTGGGTCCGGGTTGAGTTGAACGTTTGCTGGTTTAGACGATTGCATGCCAAGGCATGGGGTAATTGCCCGGCATTCGCTGGGAAATCTTTACGCTGTTCATGACGCTTTAAGATCCGATTCGCTGACATTGGAAACCAAATCGTTTAAGCTCTCAATTAGAATTTTAGTCATTCACTGAAATACAAGACCCGCAGGTCACAGGTGCAGTCTTTGAAAGCGATCATAGCAATATCAGCAGCTTGCGTGGTTTGCGCGATCAGTGGCTTGAACGCCACCGCACAAACCCTCAGCGAGAGCCTCATCCAAGAAGGAACGGCGCCATTAGCGGTAGCCGCACGTGAACAAGGAGATGCGGTTCGAGGCGCGATTTTATTTTCACAGCAGAAATTAAACTGTGTGAAGTGTCACCAATCAGGAGCTGCAGATTTATTAGGTCCCGATTTGAACCTGTTGGATCAGTCAGCGACCGATCCGTACATCGTCGAAGCTTTGTTGATGCCATCGAAAGTCATCAAAAAGGGATATGAAGGGGTCAAGATCTTGACCTTCGATGGAGCGGTGGTGGTTGGTCGCGTGGTTCAAGAAGACGCGACCGTGTTAGTCGTACGTGACAATACGGACGGGAGCCGGAAGATTCGACTGCTTAAAACAGAGGTCGACCGAGTTGCCCCAAGTGATGTGTCCACGATGCCAGCGGATTTGGCGAATCAATTGGAAAATCGACAGCAGTTCTTGGACCTGTGCAAATATTTGATGGATCTCGCGGCGACAAGCCCCACCGAGCAAATGGCGTCGAGTCGCGAAACAGGCAATGAAATCAGCGACCGCTTGCAAGGCCTCGCATTGATGGATCAATTTCGTTGCGGACAGTGTCATGGTGGTCCGCCGGGTAACGCTGTTTCGCCAGCCCTCGCCCCCAACTTGGATTCGGTGACGTCGCGAATCGCCCCGGACTACCTGATGCGCTTCGTTTCAGACCCCCAGAAAATGAAGCCGGGGACTTCGATGCCGAACGTGTTGGGACATTTGGATGACCCAACACGTGACGAGAGCGTAACAGCAATCGTAGCTTACCTTCGTTCTCGCAGCGAAGCGACTTTCCGCCGCGAGCCAATCGATGCTGCGGCAGCCAAAAGGGGAGAAGAAACGTTCCATCGAATTGGGTGCGTTGCTTGTCACTCGCCGCGTGATGAGCGAGGAAATGAAACATTGCCAGAAGATTCGGTATCGCTTGGCGATTTGTCTGGCAAATATAGCCTCAGCTCGCTCTCCGAGTTCCTCGAAAACCCGCACATCGCTCGCCCCTCTGGCCGCATGCCAAACATGAAGTTGACTCATTGGGAAGCGGTTGATTTGGCAAGCTATTTGATCGGTGCGATAGGTGGAAATGAGCTGCTTGATGTCGAAAACGCGTCGCCGGAGTTGGTCGATCAGGGGCGGCAGCTGTATCAGTCGGTCGGCTGCGCGAACTGTCATCCGACAGGCAGCGATCGGCCCGTCCCAGATCCGCAGTTAACATTGACGAATGTTGAATCGCGACTGGGGTGCCTGTCGACTAACCCCGAGCGGAAAATTCAATATGAGTTCAACGAGACGGAGCGGAAGCAGCTGACTGCTGCGATTGACAATCAAAGTCGTGTTTTACAACCCGCAGAGCAGTTGCAAGTCACGATGCTGACTCTTCGATGTTATCAGTGTCACCAGCGTGATGGGATTGGTGGTGTATCGGCGGATCGCGATTTGTACTTCCATTCGGACGATCCGAATCTCGGACCGCAGGGACGGATTCCGCCAACACTCAGTCATGTGGGTGCAAAGTTGCAACCAAAATGGATGCGGCAAGTGATGGTGAGTGGTCGTGCGATCCGGCCCTATGTGCAAACTCGCATGCCGCAATACGGGATAGCGAACGTCGAGCCGCTCATTGAAATGTTTCAACAACTCGACGAGCTACCGGCACCCCAATGGGTGGATGTCGCGGATCCGAAAGAGGCAAAAAAGGTCGGCACCGATTTGGTCGGAAGCAATGGGTTGAATTGTGTCGCCTGTCATACGTTTCAGCAAAAACCGGCCCAAACAATGCCTGGGGTCGATCTGACGGAAATGGCGGAACGATTAAAACGCGATTGGTTCGAACTTTACATGCGTGATCCACAGTCCCTCAGCCCCGGGACCGTGATGCCGTCGTTTTGGCCAGGTGGCAAGTCGATTCGCCCTGAGATTCTGGACGGCGATACCGAACAGCAAATTGCAACAGTTTGGCTCTATCTGCAGGATGGTCGGCAAGCGAGGCAACCACGAGGGTTAGTGATCGAGCCGATGGAGTTGTTGGCCGAGAACGAGGCTGTGATGTTGCGTCGCAATTATCAGGGCATTGGGAAACGTGGTATTGGTGTCGGTTATCCAGGGCAAGTCAATTTGGCGTTTGATGCCGAGCAGCTGCGGTTGGCGATGTTGTGGGAGGGTAAATTTGCTGATCCCGGTGCTGCATGGCGTGGCCAGGGTGCAGGAACGGTGCGGCCACTCAGTCGCGAAATCATCCAATTCCCCAGCGGTCCCGATCTGGATGAAGCCGCCAATCCGTGGGTTGTCGACCAAGGGCGCCCGCCGCGGCATCATTTCAAAGGCTACCGACTAGATGATTTGCAACGCCCCACGTTTCGTTACGAATTTGATCAGATCAAGGTGAGTGATTACGCAGTTGATTTGGTCGACGATTCGACTGATGCCACCGTGTTGAAACGGCAGCTACAGTTCGAAACCGATCAACCTCGGGGCGGGCTGGTGTTCCGGATTGCCGGCGGGCAAGCAATTGAAAAAATTAACGAGTCGTTGTTTCGTTTGAACAATGGCTTGCAAATTCGAATCGACGGCCGCTACCGAGCAAAGATCTCAGGTGACGGCGAAGCGTCACGTTTATTCATTCCTCTCCAGCTCTCTGCTGGGGTGACCGCTTTAGAAATCGACTACATTTGGTGAGCAATATGCAAGTTTGGATCATTCGCGCCTGCGGCTTTGCATTGGTGACGCTGATGGGGGCGATGCATCTTTCCGCTCAGCCGCTTGGCGAATACTGGAACACGGCGGAAGAAGAGGCGAAGTACTACAAAATCGTGGAGGTTCCTCTTCCCAAGGGGACCGCCATCGAAGCGGGCAGTTTCGAGGTGATGCCAGATCGACGTTTGGCGATCGGAACTCGTCGCGGCGACATCTTTGTGGTTGATGGTGCTTTCGATGAGAACCCCAAGACATCCTTTCATCGGTTTGCCAGTGGCTTAGATGAAATCTTTGGCATGACATATCGTGACGGTGCGTTCTACGTCACGCAACAAGGTGAAGTGACAAAGATCGCTGATCGTAATGCTGATGGGCGAGCAGATGATTTTGAAACGTTGAGTGATGTTTGGGGTTTTGGGAATTACCACGAGTTTGCCTTCGGTTCAAAGCTAGATCCAGAAGGAAATATTTGGGTTGCTTTATGTTTATCAAAGTCTTACCACTCCGATGAACCATTTCGCGGCTGGTGTCTGAAAGTGACGCCGGAGGGAAAGACGATTCCGATTTGTAGTGGAATTCGTAGCCCTTGCGGAATTGGGCCAAACGAACATGGGGTGATGTTCTATGCGGAGAGTCAAGGACCTTGGAACGGCTCCTGCAGTTTAAAAGTGCTTGAGCCGGGCGGATTCATGGGGCATCCCGTGAGTTGGAATTGGTACGATTTAGTTGAATCGATGGAGCGGCCTGAGGTAGAGCCGAATACTCGTTCACGCTTATTGACCGAGCGGGCGAGGGTGAAAGAGCTGGTTCCTTACGCAGTGGTGTTTCCCTACATTCGCATGGGCCGGTCTATCTCTGGCTTCGTCGTCGACCGCAGTGAAGGAAAATTTGGACCTTTTGAAAACCAGATCTTTATCGGTGATTTCAGCTTGAGCGTTGTCATGCGGGCAACGACCGAAAAAGTGAATGGCGTCTGGCAAGGTGCCTGTTATCCGTTTCGCGAAGGTTTAGCGACCGGATTACTTGGATGCCAGTTCACGCCAGACGGAGATTTGATTGTCGGCGGAACCAATCGTGGTTGGCCGGTGCGGGGGCCCCGCGAATTTGCGATCCAGCGACTCGATTGGACAGGAATCGTACCCTTTGAAATCGAGCGGATTAACGCGACTCCCAGCGGCTTTCGCATCACGTTCACCAAGCCGGTCGACCCGACGACCGCTGCGGACCCAGACTCATATCAACTTTCGACCTTCACGCATGTCTACCAACAAGGATATGGAAGTCCCGAGGTCGATCAAACCAATCCAAAGGTCACGTCTGCGACGTTGTCTGCGGATGGAAAGCAAGTTGAAATTACTGTCGACGGTTTAGTGCAGGGGCATGTTCATTGCTTTGATTTGGCTGGTGTCCGTTCGAGCGAAGACGGCAAGCTTGTTCATCGGCATGCCTATTACACACTGAACGAAATCCCCGGCTCGTGATCTAACGGCTCGTGATCTAACGGGGATCGATGTTGGTTAGCGGAGCGTCATCACTGGGTGATGTTTTGGATGCACGCAGCGGCAGCCTTCCAAGCCGCTGCGATCGGCGGTTGAGGGCTGTCGCGAATTTCCCACGCAACCTGAGTCGTTCAGGTTCTGTGTCGTTTGATGAATGCAGCGACGATCTCAACGACGAAATCGATGTCAGCGGGATTCGTGGCCAAGAGGTGATCGGATCCGGGTAAGGTGACCAGGCTGACCGGCGCTTCTGTTTCGGGTGACTGTTGGATCAAACCCATGATTCGCAGTGCGTGATCATAGCTGAGGGTCTCGTCGACAGGCGAGTGCAGCAACAGTGTAGCGGCCCGGATTTTCGGGATCATGGCAGTCAGTTCCTGGCGGCGAAAATCGTCTAGCATCTGCCGCTGAATTTGCCAGGGCATCCCGCCGATGGTGACAGTCCCCGATCCTGTTGTCTCGATGGCTGGGTCCATTTTTGCCAACAAAGAAGCCAAGTGCTGTGTGTCGCTCGGAGCGGCCAATGTGATCAAGGCAGAAACCTGCGGTTGGCCCAGCGGCGACCCGGCGTATGCCATCGAGACAGCGCCGCCGAAGCTGTGACCAAGCAGGGAAATCGACCCCTCAAAATGAGTTCGTGCGTGCTCAACCGCAGTCGTTAAATCTGCGAGGTTGGTGCTGAAATTGGTCTGCGAAAACTTGCCTCGACTATTGCCCAAGCCGGTCATGTCATACCGCAAAACCGCGATCCCGGTTTCCGCGAGGCCTCGCGAAATCCGGGCAATCGCTTTCAGGTCCTTGCTGCAGGTAAAGCAGTGGCTGAACACTAACGCAGGCGCATCAAACCGATCATCTGGGCGGTCAATGATTCCCGCCAACTCGTGACCAGATCCGCCCGTGAATCGCACTCGGTAAGAAGATCGAGCCACGTGCGCTAGCTTTGATCGCCTGAGCCGCCGAGGCGACCTGCCTTAAAGGCTTCAGCCATTGCCATCGGCACTTCTGCTTCTGCTAGGACGAGTTGTGATTGGTTTTCAGCAACCCTTGCTTTCATATGTTGCTCGTGGGCGATCGCCTCCGCACGGCGGCGTTCCGCCTGTGCCCGAGCAACTCGCGTGTCCGCTTCAGCTTGGTCGCTTTGCAAACGAGCTCCGATGTTTTCTCCGACGTCGATGTCAGCGATGTCGATGGACACGATCTCAAATGCGGTTTGGGCATCGAGTCCGCGTGAGAGCACGACGCGGGTGATCATGTCGGGATTTTCCAGTACATCAAAGTGACTGCCGGCCGATCCAATCGAGCTGATGATTGCCTCGCCAACACGCGCGATCACGGTATCTTCCGTTGCACCACCGATCAGCTGGCCCAAGTTGGTACGAACTGTCACTCTGCCTCGAACGCGTAATTCAATTCCGTTCTTGGTGATCGCACTGAGCGTCGTTTTGCCGCTTCTAGCAGGATCAGGGCAGTCGATCACCTTCGGGTAAACGCTCGTCTGAACGGCATCCAGAACGTCGCGACCAGCAAGGTCAATCGCGGCAGCTTGGTCAAAGT
>JAQWPZ010000306.1 GCA_029245125.1 Rubripirellula sp. | reverse complement strand
GGAATTACCGAAGTGAGACATAAACGGTTCGTAATGAATACCTGGCTTGCCGTCCGGCTTGTTCGGGACTCGAACAAAAATAATCGAATCAACTTCAGCAGCCATGGAGGTGGCCCACGATGACGCAATCAGCACCCCCAGCACTGCGGCGGCCGTAATCGTTTGAACTCTCATCGGCATATCCTTGTAAAGCTGATTTCTTTCGTTCGCCTAACGTGTCTTCAAATATTCAATCAGATCATCTAGTTCTTGTTCAGAAAGTTTGGACGTCTTGCCGTGCTTGTCGTTGGGATTGTGCTTCGCAAAAACATCTCGCAATGTCTTGGCACGGCCGTCGTGCAAATAAGGACCGCTGTCCCAAACACCCAACAAATGCGGCACGTCAAACTGCGTCGGAGAGACCTTTGCTCCAGTGCTCAGTTCAAGCGTGTCGTAACGTCCTTCGCCAGTGTCCACGAAACGTCTTTTGCCAATCGTCAATGCAGGCCCTGTATGACATCGGTCACAACTCGCCTTGCCCTCAAAGATGGCAAGGCCTCTCTCGGCCGCTGCGGAAATCGTGCCGTCGTCGCCACCGTAAGGGTTGGGCAGTAGAGGTACGCTTTTGACGTAGGCTTCCAAGGCTCGCAAGTCGCTTTCGCTAAGTGGTTGGCCGCGCATCGCACCGGTCACGGTCGGACTGCACTCGTTGTCGCCGATCGTCAACGCCTCACCCTGCCAGCGGAATGGCCCCGTGTCGGCGACACCGCGAAATGTCTTGATATTCTTCACATTGCCAAGGCCGTCATCCTCCAAGTCCCAATTCAATCCTGTGCTGTGTGCCTCGGGATGGCAACTCGCACAAGAGAATTGACCTTGGAAACAGAGGCTTGCTGTGTTGAATAGAATCTCGCCGCGACGCAACGGACTTGGATCCGCAACGTGGCCCACGTCGACGACCGCCTCGACTTGCCGCGACTCCGCATTAATGATCGAAACGGAGTTGCCCAGATGGTTGGCGACGAAGACCTGCTTGCCGCTGGGGGCCATCATGATTCCATAAGGATTCGCCCCGACCGGGATCTTGGCGACCACAAACTGGCGGCTGAGACTAAGCGTATTGCGGAGTCGGGAGCGTTTCTCAATCGGCGTTTTCTTGATCAGGTCAATCGCTTTGGCAACGTCAACCACAAGTACTAGGTCGGCCCCGCCGCAGGTCACGTATGCGTGCTTTTGGTCCGCCGCGACCGCGATGTCGTAAGGGTTGGAATAGTATCGAGTGACTTCGTCAAACAAGAGTCCGACCGCCTGTGGCTTTTCCTCGGAGAGGAAAACGAGGGTGATCCCGTTGGCGTTGACCCACCCCTGTTGAACTTGCGTCAACGGGGCGAAAGGATTTGGGTTCAAATGTGCCACCATGACGACGTCCGGACGCACAAACGCGACGCCGCGAATATTGCTGACCATTTCCAACGCGATGCGTTGGCGAACGGTTCCGCTTGGAAGATCGATCACGTCGAGATAACGAGTCGTGTCGTAGGCATCGCAGGTGACCAGCAACGTCTTTCCGTCGACCGACAGCGTCAAGTGCCTCGGGTTCTGATCGACTGGGATGGATTGTTTGACCGCGTGTGTCACGCTGTCGATGACCTGCACCACTTCGTCCTTACCAACACAGGCAACGTAGACCGCGCCGTCGTTGCCAACGACGATGTCGTAAGGCTGGTTGGCGACCTCGATTTGATGCGTGACCTTTCCGGCGGCCACGTCCACTACCGAGACCGTGTCATCCAGACGATTTGTCACGTAGACAGTATTTCCCCCGGCGTTGACCGCTACGCCGGTCGGACCCCTGCCAACGCTGATCTCGTCGGTCACTTGACCAGATGCGATGTCAATGACCGACACACTGTCAGAGGTCCGGTTGGCAGTAAACATCCGTTTCCCATCCTGCGAAACGGTCAGCTGCAACGGACTGCGATCGGCAGCGTTGGCAGAAGCCTCCGCCCCAACCGCATACGAACATGGAGCCACAAGATGGAGTACAGCAATTGCAGGAAGCGTCCACAAAAACCAAGCAACGACAACGCGGTCGCTACCATTCAATCTACTACGCATCTTGATCACTCCTTAGCGGGGTGTGGTGTTCGTCTTGTAGAGTTGGCTATCGAAGGAGCCGACCATCGACGGTCAAGCGTCCGTATCCGAGGTGGGAGTCAGCGGTTCTTGCCAAAATGCGGCAGGAATTGGTGGAAAGATGAATTGGTGGAAAGATGCTGGAGGCAGTAGGAGCGGAATTCGGTTCAGGGTCCGGTGAGACCCAGGCGATCGAGCACCGACGCCCCAAAACAATCTAAACTCGACCCGCTTTAGCCAGTTAAGATATTACACAAGACCCCGCCTGCTCGTCAATAGACTGTCATTGGCCCCCTGGCTGCTGCCCAGATGAGCAGCGAGAGCAATCACCCCGAATCTCTCGGGAAAAACGCGACTTGCAGACACGTATGCTGGGGTCATCCGTATCGCGTTGAACGACCCGGATCAGCCCTCGAATTCGGCGAAGACCTCCGCAGCGACTGACTTTGCACGAGCCTTCATGGAACCGCTTCAGGCAACTTCGAACCACAACATGTGTTTCAAGTTGTTCCTAACCCAGGCTTACTTGAACTGATAAATCGATTTTTGGCTGAACAGAGTTGGTAGTCTTTCACCCTTGAAGTCATCCGATATGGTCACGAAGTCGTCCGACCAAACATGATTCTTTTTGCGGCCGTGGTGACGCACGCAAGCCTTCTCAGTTCCGCCTGAAACTCATCGTTCGCGATGACATTTTCGCGGGACTTGCATCTTCTCTCGCTTCCAGAGTCAATCGATGCGTTTCATGTTGACGGTCCAACCTCGCTGGGTCAGCAACCGACAACTGCCTTCCAGATCCGAAACACAGACTTTGACAAGGCATCGCACGCATCTCAAGAAGCACGCCTGATCTGCTATCCGCTCGACGCAGCTGAGGTCACTGGTTAATGCTACGTTGCCTCAGAACACCGAACGCAAGTCGATTCGAGATTCCCTTCGGCGACAAACGGTGGATGCACGGCAGACAGGGTGGGTCGACAAAGTTCAGGGCCTACCCATTTCCCTTGCCGCATCTTGAAGAAGATCCATCTTGAGAGCCTGCTTGGCAAGTACTTTCTTTCGCTGTGCGCCCTCTTTCTCCAGAACGGTCAGCTGCTCGGCCATCTCTGAATGCATGCCACCTTACTCCCGCCGCCAGCGGCAACAGGTCTGTTCAGTAACTTCGAGCAAATTGCATACATCGGGCACCGTCTTGCCAATGCCGAGTTCAACATCGGCCTTCCGCAGCTTGGCGACGAATGAATCCATGGACCGACGTTTCTGACGCACTGTGAAAGTCTTTGCCGGGCAGCCAGCTCGATCAAGATTCCCTCAATCACAAGGGTGCCGTTACATGGGCGGATGCCCCTCACGGCAGATCGAACGATTACGGCAGATCGAAGATTAGCGCGAACTGAATACGGTTTGCCTCGCCAGTGTTGCCGTCGTTATTTTGCCGCAACCCGTGCAAGAACTCGATACCGACTGTGACACGCTCGAGCGGCTTAGCGAGCAGGTTCGCGGCGAGATAAGTAGTTTTGGAAACCTCATCAAGACGCTGTCCTGGTGCATTATCGAGCGAGTTCTCAGCATACGTAAAGTTGGAACTAAAAGTATCGTTCCACTCTTTCGTACAGCCAACCATCCAACCAAAGAGCCCCAACAACCTGCCGCCGCTATTGAGTGCTGGTGCCGCATCGGGCAAATCTCGATAACTACCAATTCCCTCGCCAAAAACGACTTGCGAATAAACTTTACAGGTATTGGTTAGCAGGACGACACCGCTGGTGTTAATGCCCCATCCATCGGACGTAAACACCTGCTCGCCAATGGGCTGGAAGCCCAACGTTCGATAAAGACAGGCAACCTGAAACCGCCCCCAATCATTAGTCCACCGCAATCTGCCAACGAAATCAGGTGTCGGCGAACGGGCCGTTCCAATGACGCCCATCGGTGGCTCGATGATGAATCGGGTATCCTCGATCGAGAATGCGTAAGTGACGCGTGGACTAAGTTCGCCCGTCACCCGTAGTTGTGCTTGCCGTCGGTTCACCGCCGAGACAGACCCTTCAAAATCGAGCGTTGCTGGTGCAGCAGCGACATCCGTAAAAGTGGTCCAGGTTTGACCAACTAGTAACCAATCACGTTCACCATACGCCTGACGCAAACGAAAGCGATTGCCTTCGCTGAAGAAATCACCTTCCACATAAATGCGAACATCGGTGTCCTGCGTATTCCAGCGGGTATCAAAACTCAGCCTCGTTTGCCGCGCGTGAAACCGAGCATTGGTCCGAGGTGGAGCCCCAACCGGAATGGTCGTTGTGTCAAACGTGTCAGTCGATTCGATCGGATCAAAATCATAAATGAAGTCAGCTTTGACATAGCCGCCGATCTTCATCGCGATGTCATCGCCAAAGATCAGCAAACCACCGTCAAATTCCGGTGGTGAGTAAAGATCAACGCCGACTGTCTGTAAATTCCCGAGACTCTAGTAAGATCCTACAAACCTCGATGCGTCCGCCCTGTTTTGCTGATCATTCGGAATCACAAAATCTTCCGCTGACGAAACCTGAGGCTTAAAAGCGACCGACTGCCCCCGAACCAAGGAACCGGTGAATGGATCAGCAGCTTGCTGGAAAGCAGCTGGCATGCCTCCCGAAGCAGTGACCCCCAAAGCCGTCGGTTCTGCAGTCTCGACGACTGCTGCCGCAACAGGCTGACCAATTTCATCTGCAATGCCCACCGACGCAGCACCCAAGAACACAACGCCCAAGGAAATCGCCACACAGCACCCAATCAACGGGGCACTCAACATCGTGAAACACTGGCAAAAGCACCTATCCTTTTGGATTGAGGAGGCGGTAGTGTTTTGCATCGTTTCGCACCAAATTCGCGAGATCATTCGCTGACGTTTCGATTCAAATACCAAAAACTCCCCACCTAACAAAATACTGAAAGGGCGGAGCCGCGAGAATCAAAAACCCTCTGCTCCCCAAGACTGAAACAAACGGGGATGAAAACCGCACCTCAGGCCAACGAAAACAACAGGCCAACGAAAACAACGTCCCCTGGTCTCTGCACCCCAAATTCAGAACGGAATCCACAACGGAACCCGGCGAGACCTCTCGAGAATCGGATGCAAGGCTTACAAAACGGATTGGCTAGCTCACCAGATTGGCTAGCTCACCGACCGCCCCCGCCAAATCACGACTCCGGAAAGATAGCAACTTCAGGGGGCGGTTTGAGCGCGGGGATGAACCATTGAATGTTGGCTTCGCTTTGCTGATTGATCAATGCTGAAAAGAGGGCATCAATGGCGTCCCGTCGCAACTGCGTCTGATCGGTCATCTGCTCAAACTCTAGTTTACCCGGCTCAGATTGGTGAACGTAAACGAGATGCAGGCCAAGTGGACTTCGCACGGGGCCACCGATCTGTCCGTCACTGGTTTTGCGAATCGCAGCCATCACGCTACTGGGCAAATCGCCGTCACTTTTGACCCAGCCAACCATTCCACCCTTGCCAGCCGAGCCGGCATCACTGTGTTGCTGCGCGGCAGTAGCGAACGCCTGCTCTGGATCGGCAGCCTCACTGAGTTCACTCGCCAGATCGGACAAACTCTGCTCGGCATTGGCGATCGCCGCTGAATCAGTTTGATCCATCTCCAAAAAGATCTGCGACACCTCCCACCGGTACCCGGCATATTGGATGCGTCGCTGTTCGAAGAAGCGTCGCAAATTCGCCTCGGTCAATTTACTCTTGAGGTACTGGGCCCATGCGGTTCGCCACGCTAAGTGAGCTTTCAGCGAGTTCTCGTCTGCCACTCGCAAGCGAGCCTGGTCTGCCAAACTGCTACCTCGTCTGGAAGCCTCCGCCGCAACGCCCTCGAGTTGCCGTCGAATCATTGCGTCGAGCGATTCCCCACCTTGGCTGCGAAGTGTTTTCATCGCCAAGTGTCGTCTGACCAGCAACGCAGCGGTCACCTGCTGAACTTCAATCGCAACCTTGCGGAGGTCAGCAGGCTTGAATCGTTCGGTCAGGATCAAATTCAACTCACCCAAGAAGATCGGCTCTCCTTCGACAGCAGCGATCGGATCTTCCGGCGTATATTTCTCATCAGCTTGCACCCGAGCGAGCCATGGCATCGCCAGAAACAAAATCAACAAATGGCGGGCAATGATTTTCACGGCAGCGTGATGTCCTGAATAATGAAGGGTATTTCGCTTGGCACGACGACGGTGGGTGACTGATAGACGAGCGTTGATTCGTTCACCGCTTCACCCAAATCGAAGAGGTACCCGATCCCAACTCCTTTGTCGGATTGGCGAAAGACTTCGAAGCCAAGATGATCGGCCCGTGAGCCATCCTTGCGACGCACGTAAACATCGTTTTGAAAAATCCATTGGCGATGACTTTCCAACGAGCGTCCCGCATCATCCAATTGGATCAGCAATCGGACCTCATGCAGCGGACCATTCTCTCGAACAGATTCAATTTCCAACTCCATGGAGTCGATCTTCTTTTTTTGATCGGCTCCAGACAAAGGCAACTCGAAGAGCTGGCGTTTACCGGGCAGCAAAGCTCGCAACACACCGGTTAGCGATTCGATTTTCCCGGGCCGACCGGATGGCAATTTGAGCGGTAAGAAAAACTCACTGAAGGCAATATTCGAGTTGGTAGAGATGTCGATGTTCGCGCCAGAATCCTGTGGTTCCAGTGCCGACTCATCATCCAACTGCCCCGCTAATTGGTCAATCGGAACGGTTAACCCAATCGGTGTCAGACGTGGGTCCCAACTGATTTCGAGGCTTACATTCAAACCACTCAAAATGGGCTGTCTGAGATTTCTGCGAGAATTCACGGATGTTGCTTCGATTCGATACACCTCCGCGTAAGCGGCCGAGTCAACTCGGGACGGACGCCCCTCCTCACGCGGCACAAGCTCCAGCGTGCCTTGGCCGCCACCATAAAAATTGATATCTAGCTGGGCTTGATCGAGCACGTAGTCGACCGCGTGCCAAAACGGAAGTGGTGACTTGACCGGCGCGACGGGAGTCGACTCATCTACTCGATATTCGAACTCGACTCGACTCTCCAGGCTGATTGCTTCCAGTGCATCCCTGAGGGTGGAAACTTTATCCAATCGAATCTCAACTGAATCGGCACTCATTTCTTTCTCGGTGCGGATACTTTGAAGGATCTCGCGAACGCGTAACAAACGCTCCATTGCTTCGGGGGAAACACCCGACTTTTCCTCAGGCAGAAATTCGAGCGCGGCGGGCCCAGCCTCCACCAGCGCTTTCTCAGCAGCCCGACGCTTACTTAAGCTCGACGCGTCCAATTCATCGACCCACTGCAGAACATCAGACTTCAACTCAGCAGGCGAGCGATTTGCCTCGGTTTCTAGAGCTGGTTCGGTTTCTTGGGCAGAGACCAGAGAGCAGGGCGTTACCGCCACCACTAGCCCGACCAAGGCGACAGCCCAAATAAGTCGCTGACACCCTATTCTCGCCACAATCCGAACAACATTCATCGTATCCAAGCCTCACGGAAACGGATGGAGTGGCTGCCATCAGCCGGCTCAACCTCTGACAAGGATTCTAACCTAGCGTTGCCTAGGCCGCCGCTTCGAAGCCAACATTCCAGAAATTGATTCATGATTTACCGTTGCCTGTTGATACTGAGCGTCGTGTTGATTGCCTCGCTGCCCAATGCCGTTCGCGTTTCTGCGCAATCGACGGCAATGGTCGAGTTTTTTGCAGCTGGCAAACTGCAACAGGGATTGACGCTGGTCGATCACGCACACCAATTGATCGTGATTGGCCGTGATGGATGGATGCACTCGATCGACCCGCGTGAGCAAGCGGCAAAAATCCGACACACCGAGGACACTTATTCTGTCGCCTCCGTGGCAGAATTAAGAAACGATTTGCGTGCCGAATTCGGGCCCGACTATGAGGTCTTGGCGACCAACAGCTTTCTGGTTGTACAACCACGCGGACGGGGCGATCGCTGGCCGCGAATGTTTGAACAATCCCACCGAGCCTTTATCGCTTTCATGAAAAAGCGAGGTGTGCGAATTCGCAAAGGACGTTTTCCGCTGGTTGCAATCGTCTTTCCGGACGAACAAGCGATGTACGCCGAATTTGAACGCCAAAAAATTCAGGTAAGCCGTGTCGCCGGACTCTATTCCGGCGACAGCAATCGTGTCATGACTCATGACGGAGGCCGATCGGATTTCATCGCGGCAACAGTTCGCCACGAAGCGGCGCACCAATCGGCGTTCAATTTCGGAGTTCACAGTCGGGTCAACGATACGCCACGCTGGATTACCGAAGGCGTTGGGCAAATGTTTGAACCAAGTGCGATGACAGAAACGGTGACAAGCCGCTTGCCAGACCGCGTGAATCGTGACAGCCTGCGTTTCATTCGCAATCTTAACAAGGGACGTGACAACACCAAGTTCAGTCAGGCGATGATGCAACTGGTCAGCAACGAAGCAATGTTTGAAGACCCCAAGCAGATCGTCCAAGCCTATGCCGTTTCGTGGGCGATGATGTTCTACCTTGCCGAGCGACAGCCGAAAGCGTTTACCGAAATTTTGAATTACACCGCGTCGCGGCGACCGTTCCAAGCCTACACCCGCACCGAACGACTGCAGGACTTCGAAAGAATCGTCGGTGAGCCCCCACTCGAATTCAGCCGACGAGTCTCTCGTTGGCTCGAAAAACTCTAAGTCGGCGTGCAGGCAGATTGACGACGGGCAGATTCACGACGGGCGTCGCGGTGATGCTGCCCGGCCGTTACAAAATCGCGGGAGGATCGAATGCGGCGGTGCCTACCGACGACACGCACGACGCTGCCGCTCATACCAGAATGTCGTGCACCACCGTCCCGTGCACATCGGTCAAACGAAAATCACGACCTGCGTAGCGATAAGTCAAACGCTCATGGTCGACGCCCAACAAATGCAAAATGGTGGCATGCAGATCGTGAACATGCACTCGGTCTCGCAATGCGTAGTAACCGTAATCGTCGGTTTCACCATAAGCAAAGCCCGGCTTCACCCCGCCGCCCGATAGCACCATCGAGAAACCTTGCGGGTTATGATCGCGACCGTTCTTACCTTGCACCACCGGCGTGCGACCGAATTCACCTCCCCACACGATCATGGTTTCATCCCACAGACCGCGGCGTTTAAGATCCCGGATCAGTTCGGCGATCGGCAAATCAGTCGCGGCTGCGTTCTTGTTGTGACCTGATTCCAAATTGCCGTGCTGATCCCAGACCTGGCCGCTGCTAACCGTGATAAATCGAACGCCCGCCTCTGCCAAACGTCTCGCCAGCAAACAACTCCG
>JAQWPZ010000084.1 GCA_029245125.1 Rubripirellula sp. | reverse complement strand
TCGATCCGTGCAGTATCGATCCGTGCAGTATCGATCAACGCAGTATCGATCAACGCAGTATCGATCAACGCAGTATCGATCAACGCAGTATCGATCAACGCAGTATCGATCCGTGCAGCATCGATCAACGCTCAATCACTTCGCCGCCTGCGATGGTCAGCATCGCTTCTAGCTTTCCATCGGCTAACTCATCTCGCGTGAAAGCGTGAACCGATCCATCCAGCAACAATACCGTGATCAGATTGCGATCGCCAAACACGTCGGAAAGTGGATCCCGCTGGTCGATGACCCACGGTTCGGGATTGGCCCAGGCAACTAGATCCGTCGCTGGAGCCTCGATCAATGCGATCGTATCGGACATACCGTCGGTCACATCACGAAATTCCTTGGGAGTGCCATCGCCATGCCACACCGAACCAGGAAATACAGGCGCCCGAAAGGCGGTTTGCTGTGGCTCTGCGATTTTGCTCGAAAACACGGGTATCACCATTTCCGACAAAGCTTGATTCGCGTCACTATCGAATGCTTGGTCCATCTTGAACTTACGTGATAGGGAAGACTGTTCCAAATATGGCAACAACGATACACGCCAACTCAGCAGGGCATTCCCTTGTTGATCTTTCAGACACTGCTGTGGGAGAGACTTTTCGTCATTGTGATAATTGTGAATTGCAAGTCCCAGCATTTTCAACTGATGCATTTTCGACAACTGGCCAGCATTCTCACGCATCCCTTTCGTCACTTGGTTGACCACCTTCACAAGGGTCAGCGGATCGACTTGGCAGCGAATTGTCGCTCGATCAACACTGATCTTCATCTCCGTCTGCAATGGGGTGGAGAACGCGACTAGTTGGCGAAGAACGAGGCTAACCCGTTTGGCAGCTGCCGGATCAGAGCATTCAAGTGCGGCATGCATCCTCGGTGCTGGCGGAAGTCGCAACGACACCGTGAATCGCTTTAGATCTTGAACCATTTGGCGAGGCGAAAACGACAGGGGCAACTCAGGTGGAAACTGATCTGGCCACAACGAGCCAAGATCTTGGCGACCCTCCTCAGGCAACGCAATCACCAAGGTGTGATCCAAATGTTCGTCTGCCAATAAGGGTGCAATCAACTCGACTCGATTCTGGCCTTTTCGACGGAGCAAACGATCAACCGCAACCATCGGTCCCACCAAGACAAAACCATCTACGACGGAAGACTTCAGGGGAAAATCTGGCGGAGCATTCTGCACCGCCAGCGCAGCCAACCCATTGACGACTGCCGTGTTTTCACAGGGGATCACCAAAACCGGGCCGCCGTCAAAAAATGACCGCGTCGAACCGCAAAGATACAACCGGTTGGCACCAGCACTCTTCAGTGAGTCGAGCAACCCGCTTGCAGCGTCTGATGCGGCGGGCGGTAGCGGATTGAATCCCAACGCTCCTTGCATCCAAATCAACATCGCAGCGAGATCGATTTTGTTCAAATCGACTTCAGCCAACATCACCGAAGAAGACTCCATGAATGGCGTCACTGGATGCTCGGAGATTCTGGACTCATCCACCTCGCAGACGGCCGCTGCAGATGGCGAACCATCAGACCTTCGTTGATCAGCGATATTTTGATCAACGATATTTTGATCAACGACATTTTGATCAGCGACATTTTGATCAGCGACATTTTGATCAGCGACATTTTGATCAGCGATATTTTGATCAGCGATATTTTGATCAGCGATATTTTGTTCTTGGGCATCTGCATCGGATGCCAGCATCGCGAACAAGAACAAGAACACTCGTGTAGTCCGGATCATGGTGTCCCTCGCAATCGAAGTTGAAACGTTGATTCCTCATCGCCAGAAAAACGGGGCCCCCGACGAAGTACAGATTCAGTGAGAGATGCTCGCGTATATTCAAAAGGCTTACCTGTGATGGCATCACGCCAAGCAGGCACTGGCTTCAGCAATTCCAATGACTCCGGCAACTCTCCTGTCTGGCCAGCGTGCATACGTATCGCTTCGATCGACAGCAGCAAGTGATGTTGTTGTCGTGCTCTCAACCCCGCGTTGTGGGCAGCATCCAGTGAGGGCATGAATGCTGTCATCATCTGAAACAACAAATCACCATTGGATTCGAAATCGTCTAATGCGGCCTGTCGCTGTTCAGCGTAGTCATCCCAAAACTCTGCGGGGAGAGACAACCAGGCAAGCCACTTGTCGCGAATCCGATTGAACTTGAGCAAGCTTGCCCGCAGCACCGCTTCAGAGGATGAAAGTTGATCAACACGGCCCGCCCATTGCTTGGTTTCAGCGAGCAGTTCGCGCGACGGTTCTGTCGCGGAGACGACGTACAAGCCAGCCGTCAATTGCATACCGGCAGCCTGTCCCTCATCCGACTCCAGCACGCCAAATCCCTCACTCGCATTTTCAATCAGTCGAGCGATCTTCACACGTGCGGCGTTCGCTCCGATCGGTGTATCGGGAAGCGGATCCCCCACGTCAAACAGTAACGCCAAGAGCACCGTTTCGAATTCTAATGCTTGCTTTGTGTCGAACAATCGTTCGCTTGGCAATCCACTCAAGGCCCAATACAGATTTGGGCAGTCAGGTTGTTCGATCGCCTCTTCAACGACGTTCATCATGACTCCGCTAATCGCTAGACCAACTAAACGACCGATCATAAACTCGGTACTGTGGCCCGCGAATTCCGCTAGACGAAACCCAACCCGCAAATCACGAACGGCATCATCCCAGCGACCCTGCGCAATCGCCAACCGAGCTTGTAACTGCAGCAACCTCGCCAACTGCCGCATTTCTTGTAATTCCGGCAGCAAAGTTTGGAGCATTTCCGTGGCCGACGACCCTTCGAGATGCAGGTCATACTCGATCCCAAATAAATTCTCCGCTCGCCGCAGTTCATTCAGCGCAAAAGAATATGAACTCAGTAGCTTCTGAACTTGTTCCACAGGCAATTGTTCAAGTGACAAATCACTCCATTCACTTGAACTTTCGGCAAACTGCTTCTTTGTCTCAGGCGAGACCGTAGCGGCCAACAAGAGAGCGCGACTCACAAGTGCTGCTGGATTCCCACGCTTGCGAAGCTCCACAGCTGGCCAGAGTCGATAACGCAGCATCGGATCGGGTTGGCTCCTAGGAGATAGCAAAAAAACATTTGGCCGCTCCGACTCCGCCACCTCCGTTTTGTCCACCGTCTCGGCAACCTCCGTTTCTGCCGCCGGTGCAGATTCAACTGGTCGCTTTGGTGAGACCGCTTCCTGTGCTTGAACGGCCGATACGCAGATCACACTGCTCATCAACAGCAATACCGCTCGACCCGTCATCCCGCATTTCAGGGGACGGGTACAAACAACAAACCAATCAATCATCGGGACTCCTTTAGGCTTAAAAACGATCATCGAGAACCACTCAAGCGCTATGCACATACCGTCAAAGCAACTCAATCAGCGAACACCAAATAAGAAGGTGACAACATCCAAACATCAACGATGGATAACGTCGACTCGAAGATTAATGGCTGCGATTGCTCCAAAGGTTTCTTCGAAGCGTGAACCGCAGCCAGAATCGGCTTCAGAGCCATAAACGCCGCTTGGACCGAACCCGCAATGGACTTACTTATCGAATGAGCAATCGACAGCAGGCGACCAGAGTGACGGTTCCAATCGTCGATAAGTTGCAACGTATCAATCAAAGGCAAAACCTCCGCTGGCTCAAGAGTTGTAACCAGAGGATGCCACTGACACGTGACTTTCTTTAAAAAAGGCTAACTGAATCTCATTTTTTTCAGAATGAGCAGCGAGAGCGGAACCTGCACCAGCCGTTCGCGAAAACAGAACAGATTCGGGAACCACCCAAAAAAAAGGATCCCGGCGTTTACACGCGGGATCCCTATCGAAATTCAGAATCGCAGCCGGTTGACGCCGCAACACAATCAAGTTCGCACAAGCCAAACTTGGAATGCAGGCGGATCAACTTTGATGTGCTACCGAAATCCGCGAATCGCACCTCGGAGTTTTCCGAGATAGGCATCGGCATTACCGACTTCGTCGAGCACCTTTTGATTCATTTCCTGAATCGATTGATCCGCATCGGCCAACAACGAGCGTGCCTGAAGTTGCTGCGCACCGTGCCACCGCTGCAACGACAACGCTTCGTCATAAAACGTCTTTTTGATTTTCGCTGCCAACTGCTTCTTGGCATCCCCAAGCTGGCTGGCGAACGCCTGCTGGCTGGCACGCTGCAGAATCGCATTCAGGTTGCAATGCAGATCGAGATCAATGTCATCCCAAGTGCCGCCAAGTTCGGCATCAATTTCGATCCGATCCACTGCTGACATGCTCTCTTGGAAGGTAGTAACAGCGACAGTGTCGGCATATTTCGAATCGGTCGCCAAGGCGATGGTGGCTCCCGTTTGCTTGCTGACCAAACGTCCTGTGATTTGGTCACCTTGGGTACGGATTTGCACCCACAATTCCCGTTGTCCACCGGCGATGGACAACTGGGCATCACCCGACTTACCCAATCGAACCGGCTTGGCCTTCATTTCGGGCCAATGCAAAGTCAGCAGATCGATATCAACTGCCTGTCTGCGATCGCGAACATAATCAACTCGCACCGTCTCTGGCCCTTCTAATCGCAGGCGTGCGCGAGTCGGTTCACGAAGTTGCTCAGGCGACGGCGTCAGGTTTTCGAGAATACCAGTCATCATAAATTGCTTGCCATCGGCCCGTAGCACACCGCCAACTTCACAAAGACGAATCATGACCGTTGGCTCTGGCTGTGGATCGAGTCGAAAACTGACACCACGATTCCGGTCACTCGAGGGAGCGACGACGGTGTAATCGGCCAGCGTTCGTCCACTATCAAGGTAGTCCTTGACGCGGGAAACTTGCTGACGAACGGCTTCCGCCACGAGATCGATTCCGTAGTTCTGGCTGCTTGCCAAATCCCCAGGAACGTAGGCATCGACTTTCGCCAAATCCATTTGTTTGGCTTGTTGCAGCGATGCCAAATCAGATTGCAAAACTCCCGGCAAGGTATCGATTGCCGCGTGAACGTTCGCCAATTCCTGACGCACCTCGTTCGCTTGACCGACCATGCGATTCAACTTGGGCCCATCACGAAGCGGATTCTCGATGCCGCGAATACCGTCGCGTATGGATCGGATCTGTTGTTCCAGATCACGCGCCTGCTGGGCCGATTCCGCGTAACGGGCTTCCCACTTGGATCGAATCTGCTTGCTACGTCGAATCGTCTCCAGATCCCCGATGGCTTGCTCAGCCTGTTCGCTCAATCTGCTTGTCGCCTCACCAACTAGATTCGACAAGAACGAAGGACCCTCGCTCGTCTCGACAGTTGCTTCAGCTTCTACATGGCCGCTGGTTTCCCGCGCGGACCCAATCTGGATTCCGCTAATCCGACCCTCTCGCGCAACCCAACGACGACGCAGTAGAGCGTCACCGTCGATGACAAGATCGACCGATTCGGCGCGAAAGGCATCACGTAAATGCTTGCCTTCGCGCGGATCTGCCACCCGAACGTCAGTGTAGTGGACCCGTGGAGGAAACAAACCGACAGTCGCCTCTGCGACCTCGACTTTGGCCCCGGTCATGGCCTCAAGACTTTGAGTTGTCATGTAGCTCGCCACAGGCCCCAGTCCCCAGCGTAGAAGCATGAGCACCACAACGATGACGAACAGCCGTGTTAAAACAAAACGCCAGCGAATCATGCCGCTTTCCTTTGCTTTGAGTCGCGCAGTTGACGAAGCAGATAATTCAACGCCTCATCCATTCGTTCTGCTTGGTTCTCGGACAGGTCGGCCGTCGACGAGTTTGGATCGATATCGCGATGATCCTTCATTCGAATCACGTCGATGCGTGTTTCGACGGCAAGCTTCTCGGTACGATCACTCAAGTCGTGATCAATCTCAACAAAATCGACTTCTTCCATCACCGACTCCGCTTCAGAAATCGACTGCACCGACGAGCTCGACTTGTTCGTAGGAGGAGATGATGTTTCAGCCTCAGGTCGCGTCAGCGAATTCGCGACCGCTTGGTGAACCCCATCCGCCGAAGTATCGGCAATCTCAGGCGGGGAATCTTTCTCTGCCCTCGCCGTGGCAGGCGATTTCGGTTTGGGCTGAGGATGGGGAGCCGCGATGGTTTGGTGGCTCGGGTCGATCAACACCACTTGGTGAACCCCAGCCTCCACTTTGCCAACCGTCTTGGGGCGTTCGTCGACCCGATCTATTTCCTGATCTGCTTCCTGATCCGCCGGAGGTGCGAACAGTTTGAAAATCGGATAGCTGATGCAGAAAACAGGAACCAGCATCGCGACCCCGAGCAAAAAGCTCCCCATCACGACTGTATTATTCAGGTCAGTCCAAGGCATCAATGGCAGACGCCAGGCCGCAATCGCCTTCTCTTGCACAACCGGGTGACTTAGAACCCAATCTCCCAATTGGTGGGAATAAGGATCGAGCCGGGTCGCCAAGAATGAAACCGCCACGGCAGTCAATCCGGCCATCGCGTGATTGACGCGTAACGAGAGCACGACAATCAGAATTGCGATCGCCAGAAGGTTGCCATGCGGCACAACCCCGAGCAGGACCCCAAAACTGACCGCCCAGGCAAGCTGGGACGGGTACTTCCGTCCCGCGACTGCGCGGCGAATGCTGCTGAGAAGTTTCACCATCCAAAGAATCATTGCGATGCGCCTCCATGCGCACGGGTGCGTGGGTACCCACAGCGATCTTATCGGCCAGATCGCAGCCGAATATTCAGAGTAACCGGCAAAGTTTGACGGAGTTGCCAGGACCCCAATGAAGTGAAACTAAGTCGCAAGCGGCAGCCATGGCAAGCTCGATCCCGACAGCCATGACCGCAGCGGGCAAATCGAGACCCCGCCCCCCAAAAGCCCGAACCCAAAAGCCCGAACCCCACAAGCCCGATCCCCCACAGAGCCTCGCTGACTTGTGTACCAGCATCCTTTAAACGCCCTGCCAGCATCAAACTGCCAGCATCAAACTGCCAGCACCCTGCAACTTCATCAGCAGAGGAAGAATTTCTCGCTGACGGTCCGTTCGTCCAGTGACCGGCTCGCCGTCGACCCGTGATTTTGGGACAATTTGATCTTTCTCGGATCACTTTTGACCAAACGTGTCCAATCTAGCTCCGACACTGTGCGAATCGGTCCCGCCAGTGTTGGTGTGGACAATCCGAGTGAGGCTTCTCCTGGAGCGGACTCCGTCGTGAAACTCTTTTCCACCTCCTGCGAAACAAAATTCCTTGGTTGGGATGCGCCGCTGCTGCCTGTCGCAGCCACGACGTTACGCCAGCGGTATGCCCAGGGGGATCACCTTGACCTGAGCGGGTTCATTCTTGTGCTGCCGACGTCACACAGTGCGTCACAGATGAGTGAGCGACTGCGTGCAGCAGCCGAATCGGATCAACTGCAATACCAGCCCCCAAAAATCATCACCGTGGGCCAGCTCGCCGAGCAGCTGTACGAACCACCCCATCGCATCGCATTGGAATTAGAACAAACGCTGGCTTGGGCCCAGGTCCTCCGCAACTTCTCTCCCGATGAACTGCAACCGCTGCTGCCGGTCATTCCCGCCCCGGAGCCAGTCGGACCTTGGATGGAAATTGCAGGAGCCATCAATCGACTGCACCAAGAGTTATCCACCAGTCAGTTCACGTTCCATGATGTGATTGAACTCGCTGAAACGGAGATTGAACAGCGTCGCTGGAAATTACTCAACAAAATATACAACGCTTACCTGGCTTCGCTGAAAACAGCCGGTCTTTGCGATCCATATGCGGCGCGGCAAGATGCAGTGTTACACAATCGTTGTCGATGTGATCAGACCATCGTTCTAATTGGCACAAGTGATCTTAGTGAAGCGTTGATTGCCATGTTGCGGTCGCTCGAGAACAACCTGATCGCGTTGGTCGCTGCCCCCGCCAGCGAATCGAATCGCTTTGACGAGCTTGGCTGTGTCGACACATCTCACTGGTTGAATCAGCATCTCCCCCTGCAAGATCATCATCTGATCGCCGCCCAAGACATGGCAGATCAAGCACAAACCGTCGCGGAAGTACTCGCGGAATTGGCTGGCGACTACACCACCAGTGAAGTGACGGTTGGTGTCACCGACGAATCGCATGTCGGACCGATCGAGATGGAACTTCGTTGTTGTGGCGTGACACCCCACCGACATTTGGGATGGACCGTTGCTGAGACGTCAATCGGTCGCTTGCTTGATTTAGTTTCCGCTCATCTCGCGCGAGGCACTTGGTCAACCCTCGCTGCACTCGTGCGTCACGCAGATGTAAGCGGCTACGTGTCCCGTCATCTCGGGATCCAGCCGACCGAATGGTTAAAAGAGCTGGATCAATTGTTATCCGAATTTTTTCCGATCCGTGTCGCTGATCCCCTTTCAAAACCAGCCGTCAAGAAATGCCCGTTGGCACAACCTGTCGCTAAGCTCATTGGCGAATGGTTGCTACCACTCACCGAACATGAACGGTCGATTGCTGACTGGAGCGGGATTGTGGCGGCGTGGCTGCTCGATCTGTTTCCTTTGGAAATGGACGATTTGCCCGCTGAGGAAACAGACAATCGTGAGGCTTTCGAAAAAAGCACCCTGCACGACCGCACGCATTTGGCAATGGTGGCGACGCAACGATTGTTAAAACGTTACGCCGAACTCAATGACCAACTCGACCTCGCCGTCGGGGGTGCCACTGCTGTCGAAATGCTGTCAGCGCGTTTAGCCGATGTGCGAATCGCAGAACCGAAACACGAGGATGACTTGTCGATCCTTGGCTGGCTCGACCTGGCCCTCGACGATGCCAAACTGCTGGTCGTCAACGGACTCAACCACCCCTTCGTTCCCTCTGGTATTACGAGCGATCCGTTCCTGCCGGGGACCCTTCGCAATCGGTTGCGAATGGAAGATCACAATCGCCGATACGCTCGCGATGCCTACGCGATGCACCTGATGATCACAACTCGACCTGCTGTCCGCTTCATTGTCGGCAGTACAGCTGCAGATCTCTCGCCGACACCACCAAGCCGCTTGTTGGCGTCCGCGCCAGGAATCGATATCGCGCGACGGATCCGTAAGTTGCTCGGCCAACAGCGTCCCGCGGCACCGGTCAACCATCAATGGGACACACACTCCAGCGATCAACGCCTGCCGATCCCCGAATTGCCGATCAAGCAGGGCAGACCGGCCGTTACCTCGATGAGTGTGACCGCGTTCGCCGACTACTTGCGGTGCCCCTACCGGTTTTACCTGCGGCACGTCCTGAAATTCAAACCCCTGGATGATGAAGCAAACGAATTAGCGGCAAATCAATTCGGAAACCTCGTGCACGCGGCACTGGAAGAGTTTGGCCTGTCCGATGATCGCGACGAAGGTGACGCTGACAAGATCGAGGCAATGCTGGGAAGTCACCTGAATCATTACGCAGCGGAATACTACGGCAAGTCTGTTTCCACTGCGGTGCAACTGCAAATCGCCCAAGCCCAACGCCGATTCAAAGCTGTTGCCCGCCAACAAGCACTGCGAATCGCAGAGGGCTGGCGAATCCACGCAACAGAAGCCTCCGTTAGCGAACGGGACGGTGCGTTCATCGAAGTCGATAATCAGAAAATGGGCCTACGAGGAAGATTCGACCGGATCGATCATCATCCCGGCACCGGCCAATGGGCCATTCTGGACTACAAAACTCATGGCTATCGCCCGGAAAAAAAACATCTCAAGAAAACCGATGACGGCTACCGTTGGATTGATCTGCAATTGCCACTCTACCGGCTCATGATCCCGTACTTGGGCATCGATGCCGTCCCAGCTGAAGTGCAACTTGGGTATTTTAACGTCAGTGAGAAAGAGGAAGAAACACGAATCAACATCGCCGGATTCACACCGGATCAAATGCGTCAAGCAGAAGAAGTCATTCGTGACTGCGTGGCCGGAATCTGGGCCGGTAATTTCCAACCCGCGAGTGATCGAATCCAATACGACGATTACGGCATGATCCTGCAAACCAGCGTGGCCAACCGCCTGCTGGATCAAGTCGAATGGTTGAGTGCGACGGAGTTGGAATCATGACCAAGCGACCCGCAAAACCAAAAACTGACCAGCAACAAACCACCGGTGACACAAAACAATTGACTGGGCCAAAACAAACTCCTGCCGAAGAATCGCACGAACAAACGCAGCTTCGAACGGATGCAGCAGAACTTGGTGACACAGCTGAACGACGAGAGCATGATGAGCAGGATCCGGCCGCAAATAAATCGACGAACTTGGATGCAGCGGCGGATGGTTTGATGCGTCCCATCCTCGTTCGAGCTTCAGCGGGGACCGGAAAGACCTACCAACTGACAGCCCGAATGCTCCGGATTTTGCTGCAAGGAGGGTCCCCCGAAACGATTTTGGCGACGACGTTTACGCGGAAAGCGGCCGGCGAGATTCTGAACCGAATCCTGATGACACTGGCAGCCGCAGCAGACCCTGAAGATCCTGCAGCATTGGAAAAGCTGCGAGACCAGGTCAGCATTCCAACACTTCCCGCGAGCATCTGCTTGCAACTGCTCGACTCGCTTGTCTCGCAAATCCATCGTTTGAGGATTTGCACGCTTGACAGTTTGTTCGCCCAACTCGCCCGATCATTTCCGTTCGAACTTGGCCTCCCACCTGCGTGGCGGCAAAGCGACGAAATCGCGGAAATGTTGTTTCGCCAACGGGCCGCTGATGCTGTTATCGCGTTGCTGGAACCGGCCGAGATGACGACTCTGCTGGCAATGCTAGGCAAAGGTGAAACCAAACGCTCGATTTCGCGTGAGCTGCTGCAAGTCGTTGACGCCGCTTACTCAGCATCGCGTCAATGTGAGCCTGACGCCTGGGATCGGCTATCCGTTCCGACTCAACCAACCGCCCAAGCGATCGACGAAGCGGTG
>JAQWPZ010000297.1 GCA_029245125.1 Rubripirellula sp. | reverse complement strand
TTTTGTTCCGGAGTTAATCGTCAATTGACTCTGTTTCGTTTCATCCCAACCAGGTTTTTGTTGCACCCTTGATGCCGACCGTGACTACTTCACAGCCCACTCCATCCGAAAGTTCACAGGAACCCGCCGAGGTCCCCGTCGCGCTCCGGATTCGTTACCGCATTCGGTTTGCCAAATCTGGGTTGTTGCGTTGGATCAGTCATCGTGATCTGGCGCGGTTGTGGGAGCGTTTGCTTCGTCGCGCCGCATTGCGTTTGTCGATGACCGAGGGATTTCATCCGAAACCACGGGTCGCATTTCCCTCCGCTCTGGCATTGGGCGTTGAAGGTGCCAATGAGGTCGTTGAGATCGAACTTGCTGAGATGCTGACGCCGACTGAATTGCTCGATCGATTGCGCAACGACAATCAGCCGGGGCTAACGATTCACAGTGTTAGCCTTCTGCCGGAAGGTTTTGGAAAAGCACAGTTGGCCCGCGGAATCTACGAAATCAGTGGTCCTCAGGGCGGCGATGATGCCGCGGTCGGAGAATCCGTCCAGCGACTGATCGCTCAGGAAACTGTTTCGGTACAGCGAAAGAAAAAGAACATCACAATGAACGTCCGAGAGCATATCTCGGAACTGAAATACGAAGCTGGAACGCTGCATCTGTCCTTGGAAGCGACCGATGCGGCATCACTCAAGCCGGGCGACGTACTCGATCTGCTTGGCTTGGATGATTGGATCGAACAAGGGGCATCCATCGTTCGCACCGGCGTGATTTTGCACCGAGAATTCGAAAGCGATGACTCGGGCGTTATGGCGGTCGCGGCTGGAACCAAATGAAACAAACAACATACACAATCCCGGTCGGCGTCCACGCCGGAGCTGGAAAATTGACTTGGCACAGAACGTTCAAGCGGCCTTCGGGTTGCTCCGCACAGTTTTCGTCCCAAGCCATTTCCATTCCGACGTCTAGCCGGCTCTACACCGTACGAGGTGCTTGTCGATGAAGAAAGAAATGCTGATCAACGTGTTGCAGCCCGAAGAATGTCGGATTGCGATTCTGGAAGACAACAAGCTCGAAGAGCTTTATATGGAGCGAAAGAGCGTCGAAGCTTTCGCGGGGAATATCTATCGCGGCAAAATCGTTAACTTGGAACCGAGTATCCAGGCCGCCTTCGTCGATTTTGGCGTTGGACGCAACGGTTTCTTGCATATCAGTGATGTCGAGCCTCAGTATTTTCGGCAGGGCGGATACGACCCCGAAGAAATCATGCGAGAGTCGGATGAATTGGCTGAGGCGGCCGCTCGAAGGGCTCGCGAATCGGGCCGTGGCAGCAAGCATGCTTACAAAGGGGGACGACCCCGAGTCAAACCGCCGATCCAGGAGATTTTTCGCCGCGGCGATGAAGTTTTGGTGCAGGTGATCAAGGAAGGGATCGGTACGAAGGGCCCCACTCTCAGTACTTACATTTCGATCCCAGGGCGTTATCTCGTCTTGATGCCCTCGCTGTCACGCGTTGGTGTAAGCCGCAAAATCGAAGACGACGATGATCGTAAGCGGCTAAAACGCTGTTTGTTGTCACTCAACCCGCCGAAAGGTCTCGGGTTCATTGTTCGAACTGCTGGCGCGGGCCGGAAAGAGCTCGAGCTGCAACGCGACATGGAATACCTGTTGAGGCTTTGGAAGGCGATCGCCAAGCGTGTTCAAAAGACCTCCGAGCCGGGAGTGATTTACGAAGAAAGCGATTTGATCATTCGAACCATCCGCGACATCTTTAGTGATGACATCGATCAGATTTTGGTTGATGAAGCGGAGTCTTTCGAAAAAGCGCACGACTTCTTGAAAATGGTCATGCCACGCGTGGTAGATCGGCTGAAACTTTACGAGGGCGATTCGCCGCTGTTCCATAAATACAAGTTGGAGCAAGAGATCACGAAGATCAATCAGCGACAAGTGCACCTCAAAGATGGTGGCTCCATCGTGATCGATCCGACCGAGGCGTTGGTGGCCATCGATGTGAACAGCGGAAGCTTCCGGGGTAATGATTCAGCCGAGGAAAACGCATTCCGCTTGAACATGGCAGCCGCGAAAGAAATTGCTCGCCAACTGCGACTGCGCGACCTCGGCGGTGTGATCGTGAATGATTTCATCGACATGCGAAAAGAGAGCCACCGCCGTAAGGTCGAGCGAACGCTGCGAGATGCGATGTCTGGCGATCGGGCGAGGACCAAAATTCTTCGCACCAGTCCGTTCGGGTTGATCGAAATGACGCGGCAACGGATTCGCCCGAGTTTGAAACGCAGCATTTATAAAGATTGTCCTTGCTGTGATGGCCGCGCGTTGGTGAAGACAGCGGAAAGCATGTCGATCGAAGTGATTCGGACACTTGCCTTGGCGGTGCAAAACGATCACATCAAACGGGTCACGGTGCGTGTGAACGATGAAGTCGCTGCCCATTTGAACAATAAGAAACGCCGCGAAGTGATGGAAATGGAAGACGTCGGCGAGATGACCGTCCAAATCCTCGGCAGTGAAGCTCTCTTCCCCGAGCATCTCGAAATGGATTGCCGGGACACGAATGGCGAACGGGTAGAGATCGATTCGACAGTTTGAGGAGTCGTTAGGTGAAGCTCTTGTTTCGAACTGAGCTTGCCGACGGTTACCTCAGGCGAAGTGGTTTGCTGAGCAAGTCTTAGCTGACGTCGCTGCGGTTCTTTTCGTTCCGCTCGCGTGATCTTGTGAATCATCCGAGCGGTCCGCCTGGACCGGTGTTTCGACGTTACTGCTCTGCCTTGTCGGCTCTCGGTTGCGTACCGGTATTTTCTGTTGATCCCGATACGATTCTCGGCACGTTACACGGCATGCTCGCATTCCCCTTAAACTGAGGGAAACCAGTTGCATGGAATCTCCGCAGGTATTCACGGCATGATTGAATTAGGCGTCAACATCGACCACGTTGCGACGGTTCGCCAGGCAAGGAAAACCTACGAGCCTGATCCGGTGATTGCTGCGGCGTTGGCCGAGCAGGGCGGCGCCGATGGGATCACGTTCCACCTGCGGGAAGATCGGCGGCACATCCAGGATCGAGACGCGGAATTGCTGCTCCAAACAGTCCAAGTTCGCACCAACCTTGAGATCGCGTGCGCCCAGGAAGTGGTCTCGATTGCCTGTCGACTCAAGCCAGATTGGGCGCTTTTGGTGCCCGAGAGCCGGCAAGAAGTGACGACCGAGGGTGGTTTGGATGTCGCTGGCGACTCAGGCGTCGTCGCTGACGCGGTGCGGCGGCTGCAGGATCAGGGGATCCGAGTCAGTCTGTTCGTTGATCCTGATTCCCAGCAGATCGAGGCCGCCGCCAAGTTGGGGGTGGAGGCAGTTGAGTTGCACACGGGACCCTACGCGTTGGCGAAAGGTGATGCCCAAATCGACCAGCTCGCTCGGCTCAGCGAGTCAGGAAAAGCGACGACAGCGGCGGGGATGCGTTTGCACGCCGGGCACGGCCTGAACTACGTCAACGTGCGGCCGGTCGCAGGACTTCCCAATATGGCCGAATTGAATATTGGGCATTCGATCGTCAGTCGAGCCGTCATGGTCGGGATGCGCGAGGCGGTTGCGGAAATGCGGAGAATCTTGGACTTGTTTTGATAAACGTCGTCTCTGGCAGGCGGTACAATAGAGACATGAGCAGAACACTTATTTTCGGCTTCGCTGCCGTAGTCTTGTCGGCTGTCGCCGCCGATGAACGGCGGGCTCCTCGTCCGCAATTCTCTGAGGGCCAACTGCGGGGGATTTTTTTCGAAAAGCTCGATGATGCGTTCCGAGGCCAGCGGCCTTCGCTCTCCTCGATTCGTAAATCTGTCCAAGCCGCTCCGGTAGCGACCGCCGGACAAACGCCAAGCGGATCCGCTGCCGCAGGCGGTAAAGACGTTTGGTCACCTTTGATCGGAGCAGCGTCACTTGAGGATGAAGTGAAGCGATTGCGATTGCATTACGAGTCGGTCGTGACGACGCCAGGAGCATTCAATAGCGGCGGTTATCAGGACGCGCGGCTTGACTTGACCGCGTTGGCCAGCCTGTTCGCGGTCATCAACGAGCATAGCGGTGAGGTGCGTTGGAAAGATCAGGCGGCGGTTGCACGCGATTTGATCGCCCGTACGGCTTTCAATTGCAAAGCCGGTTCGACGCAAGTTTACAACGAAGCAAAATTGCGAAAGGCAGACCTGCAGGATTTGGTTTCTGGAACCGGAATCACCGGTCGCGAATCGGATCCTGATACCGACTGGACCATGATCGCCGATCGCGGTCCGATGATGGAATATGCGGAACTGCTGGTGGAGGCTCTTGACGACGTGACACGAAATGAGGGCACCGCCAAGAGCGAAGTCGAAGCGGTTCGTCGCAACGCAGAACTGTTAGCAATGGCTGCGGAAATTTTCACGCAGGAAGGGATGGATGAAGCGGATGACGAAGATTACGTCAAGCTAAGTCATGACATGCGTGATGTTGCCAAGACGGTCGTCGGCGCGCTCGACCGCAGTGATTGGGGAGCGGTGACCGCGGGGGCCAGTCTCATTCGACAGCGTTGTGACGCTTGTCACGAGGCATATCGCTAACACCAGTCCCAACCGTTTGGTTGGTGACGCGTGCAACGCACAACGCACCCCGGATCGTGCGTATTCCGGTCGCTCCGGCGTCAACTACCAGTCGCTGCACTACCAGTCGGCGAGTGGTCCAGATTGGTTTTTCACGGCTTGTTTGTATTGGGTGTCACAAAAATCATCGGTCATACCAGCTAGGTATTCACCAACGACCTGATGGACCGGTAGGCGTGTCGTTCGATGGCGAAATCTCAGCGGCAGTCGATCTGGCTGCCGCACCAGTACCTCAAATAGCATTCGCAACCGCTTGGCCGCCGATTCACGGACGGGAATCAGTCGGGCGTGCCGATAAACGGTTTCGAACAGGAAGGACTCCAACTCTGCACGCTCTCCAGCTAGCTCTTCGCTATGTTTCAGTCGAAGCCCCGAATCGCTAACTTCGCCCGTCGCCTGGCCATCGATTTCAAGCAGCATCTCGCTAGCGACTCGCACCAGATCGCTCACCTGTAGGTCGATTAATTCGTGCACCAGTAGCTGTCTGATTGACTCGGTGGGCAGCGTGCCGTGACGGGCGTGTGCCCGATCCTGAGCGCGTCGGATTACAGCTAGGTCCGCCAATTCCTCGATCGAGAGTAGCCCCATTTGCAAGGCATCATCGACGTCGTGCGCGTCGTAAGCGATCGAATCGGCTGCGTCGACCAATTGCACCTCCAGCATTGGCGAGCGTCCGACGGCTGCTTCTGCTTTGTGCGCTCGGACATCTTGTCCCGATAAAACTTCCCTGGACAGGTTCAATCCGGGGTACGGCAGGTATCGTTGTTCAAGTTCTTGCACGATGACCAGTGCAAAAGAGTTGTGCGAGAATCCGCCGACCGATTCCATGCATTCGCTCAATACGTCTTCACCGCAATGGCCGTACGGCGGATGGCCGATGTCATGCATCAAAGCCAACGCTTCGGTCAGGTCCTCATTGAGCCGCAGTGAGCGAGCGATGGTTCGTGCGACAGACGCAACTTCAAAGGTGTGCGTTAAGCGGGTACGATGGTAGACTCCCATTTCACCCGTAAAGACCTGCATTTTTCCGCTGAGGCGTCGGAAGGCGCTGCTGTGCAAGATTCGGTCTCGGTCGCGAGCAAAGGGGCCGCGGTAGGAATGCCCTTCCTCGCTGTGAATCCGACCTTTGCTGTCGCAGCTGTGCATGGCGTATGAAGCCAACAGCACGTGTTCGCGATCGACGTATCGGCCCAGGTCAAACATCGAGTCGGTCTTAAATTGCTCCATTACGTTTCCTTCCAGACCTAATTCTACCTCGAATCACCCGTTCCTCCCACACGTATCTGGCCTTGCCCGTTTCATCTTCCCGCCGCAAATCACCCTCTTCTGCGAAGGCAAATCACTCTTCATGCCACGGGAAAGAGCTCACCGCGATTCGAATGCGCGGTGTGCGGGTTCACAATCTTCGTGATGTGGACATCGATATCCGTCGTGACGCGATGACCGTGATCACCGGCGTGTCAGGCAGCGGCAAGAGTTCGCTTGCCTTTGACACGTTGTATGCAGAAGGCCAGCGCCAATACATCGACAGTCTTTCACCCTATGCCCGACAATTTCTTGATCAAATTCCGCGTCCCGATGTCGATGCGATCGATGGATTGGCGCCGACGTTGGCGATTGATCAAAAGCCGGGGACTTCGGGCACTCGGAGCACCGTTGCGACCGTTACCGAAATTTATGATTACTTGCGATTGTTGTACGCACGAGTTGGGATCCCGCACTGCAGCGAGTGTGGTTCGTCAATTTCCCAGCAGTCGCCCGATCTAATCCGTCAGGCTTTGTTAGCGTTACCAGAGAAGACAAAGCTGGTGTTGATGGCCCCCTTGATTCGTGGTCGTCGGGGAGCCCACCGTGATGTGCTGGAATCGATTCGAACAGCTGGGCTGATTCGAGCGCGCGTCGACGGAGAGATTTATCTGCTCGATGAGGTTCCAGCGTTGGCACCGCGTAAGAATCATACGATTGAGGCGGTTGTCGACCGTTTGAGTGTGCGAGAGGGTGTTGAATCACGTTTGCACGAATCGGTGGAACTCGCACTCCGGCTAGGTTCAGGTGTCTTATCAACGTTGACCCAGAATGAGGCGGGAGATTGGCAGGAGTCGCTTTACAGTACCGCGATGGCGTGTATTGATTGTGGCACTAGTTTCGCGGAAATCGAACCGCGGACCTTTAGTTTCAACAGTCCTTATGGAGCTTGTCAAACCTGCGACGGGTTGGGGACGCTCGGTGAGGAACGGAGTGTTTGCTCCGATTGTGATGGTGCGCGATTGAGAGCAGAGGCGCGCCGTGTCACGATCGAAGGTCTCGGGATTCATGACTTGACCGCGATGCCGCTTGCCAAGGCCGACGGTTGGATGAAGGGGCTTGCTGATCGGCTTCCGTCCCTGGCAGCCAAAGTCGCGGCGCCGATCGAACGCGAAGTGCGAAGAAGGTTGGCTTTCTTGCAGCGCGTCGGGGTCAGTTATCTGACGCTGGATCGGTCAAGTGATTCACTCAGCGGGGGGGAATTACAACGCGTCCGCTTGGCCACCAGCATCGGTAGTGGCCTGGTTGGTGTTTGCTATGTCTTAGATGAACCATCGATTGGCTTGCATCCGGCAGACCACGATCGCTTGGTCGAGTGTTTGCGTGATCTGCAGAAACAGGGAAACACCGTCGTTGTCGTTGAGCATGATGAGGCGACGATGCTTGCCGCCGATGAATTAGTGGATATCGGTCCCGGCGCAGGAAGGCATGGGGGATACGTTGTCAGTCATGGAACTCCGAAGCAAGTTGCCCGCGACGCGAAAAGTTTGACCGGGCAATATCTGAGTGGCAAAAAAACAATGCCGATTCCCGAAACTCGGCGATCGGTTGACGATGCGAATTGGATTGAGCTCCGGGGGGTGACGACTCACAACCTGAAACAGGTTGACGCGAGATTTCCGGTTGGTCGTTTCATTGGAGTGAGTGGGGTTTCCGGCAGCGGAAAAAGTTCGCTGATCAATGACACGCTTTACCCGGCGTTGGCTGAATTGATGGGTTTGAAGTCGCCGGTTGCAGGGCCGTTTGAAGCCATCAAAGGAGCGGAGGCAATCGACAAATTGGTGCCGATTAATCAGGCGCCGATTGGACGTAGCCCGCGAAGTTGTCCCGCGACCTACTGTGGCGTGTTGGATGAGATTCGAAAAGTTTTTGCCGCCACCCGAGAAGCCAAGACACGAGGCTTTTCTCCCAGCCGTTTTAGTTTCAATTCGGCAGCCGGTCGCTGTGAACTCTGCAAGGGCCACGGTGTCGAACGAATTGAAATGAATTTTTTGAGCGATTTGTTTGTGACTTGCAGCCGATGTGGCGGCAAACGTTTCAATCGCCAAACGCTGCAGGTTCGTTTCAAGGGTGCCAGCGTTGCCGATATCTTGCAGATGTCGATTGATCAAGCGAGCGAGTTTTTCGAAAACGTCGATCGAATCAAACGCCTGCTCAACTCGCTGCAGGCGGTTGGCCTTGGCTACTTGCATCTCGGGCAATCGAGCACGACGCTCAGCGGTGGAGAGGCCCAGCGGATCAAGTTGGGGACCGAACTCGCTCGCCGTGGCAGCGGAAGTACCCTTTACTTGCTGGACGAACCGACGACCGGCTTGCATTTTGCCGATGTAGAACGGTTGGTCGGGGTGCTGGGTAAATTGGTTGACGCTGGCAATACTGTGTTAGTGATTGAACACAACTTTGATTTATTAGCGGCCTGCGATTGGATGATCGATCTAGGCCCTGAGGGAGGTGCCGGTGGTGGTTCTATTTTGGACGCCGGGACACCCGAGGATTTATCTCGCCGATCGACCGCATCCGGTCGGTACATGAAGCAGGCATTATCAAGATGAAATTTTTGGATCGTCTCGACCGAATCGTCAGGCCCATTGCGATTCCCAATTTGACTCAAGTTTTGATTGCCGGCCAGGTGATTGTGCTTGTGGCGAGCTTGTTGGATGGGAACGCCAAGATGCTGGAACGCCTGCCCCTGGTTTGGGAGTCTGTTTTCCAGGGTGAAGGTTGGCGTTTGTTGTCGTTTTTGTTCGTCCCGTTCTCAACCAGTCCAATCTGGCTTTTCTTCTCCTGTTACATCTTTTTTATCTTTGGCAATTCGCTGCAATCGGTATGGGGATACGTTCGCTACAACACGTTCATGTGGCTAGGAATCATTTTGACGATTGCTGCCGCTGCTATTGCGCCGGATCAGCAGGTCAGTAGCCGCTTTCTTTATATGAGCGTGTTTCTCGCCTTTGCGACGTACAACCCAAACTTCGAATTAAGATTGTTTTTCGTAATTCCAGTGAAGGTCAAATTTCTCGCCTACATTCAAGTCGGGTTTTATCTGCTGGCGTTGGTCAGCGGCCCGATGGCAGCTAGGGCGATGGTCTTGGCGTCGATTGGGAATTACTTAGTCTTCTTTGCACCGATGCTGTTTCAGCAGATTCGAAACAAGCAGCGACAAGTGCAATGGGAGGCGAAGCAAAATAAGATTACCAACGAGCCAAGGCACACTTGCACCACGTGCGGCGTGAATAGCAACATCGATCCGAAAATGAGCTTTCGCTACTGCTCGAAGTGTGATGGCGAACGTGCCTATTGCGAAGCACATTTGCGAGATCATCAGCACGTCACGTCGACGGAGTGATGTTCTTTACAAGTGGGATCGCCTAGAGGCGGCCACTGACGACGCGATCAGCCTCGCCAATCAACCATTGAATGCTGTTTTGGATTCGGTCCGAAGTTCCCAGTCGGTCGCCTAAGCCGGGTAATGCCATCAAGCAGAACAGGAACAGCACGAACCCGCCGAAGGTTACTGCCGACACGCTGGGGTCGGAATAGTGACGGCCGCCAACTCGTGTGAGCAGCGACGAACGAATCGGCTCAGGGGGAGTTAAGTCGCGAAGCCGCCTTAACCCAATTTGAACGTGGCCGTCAGGAGCGTTGAAGAACCACTGGGGGTGAACCTCGATTTTTGCTCCATCGTGCTCGAGTAACCACGGTCGCCCCACGTTTAGTTTGGACGAGTTCTTCGGCGACATCAGGACTGTAAATCCGTCGATCGATGTTTCCTGGACGGTAGCCTGCACCTTTTTGCGACGATCGCGGATGATGCCAATCGCGTTGTCATGCGCGACGCGAAAACGACGAAAATTGCCGTCCTGGCTATCTGCGGGGGGAGGTGAGGCATTCATCGGATCACAAACTTTGCAGCGAAGGCACGAATGGACATCCATTGAGTCGCCGAACGCCAATGCGCCCCCAAACACATCAAAACTCGACATTGGAAAACCTACCGGATAAATGATCGCGATGTCGGGAACTTGAACGATTCGCCTCGATTCAACGCTTTTTATGGTCACGATTATGTTGACTGCGACGCTTGTCGCGACAGGCTGTACCTGCGGATTGGAAGGTATGCGGATCACAACTGTTATGCGAGGCGGAGGCATCCCATGCGTTATGAGTGTTGTTCGTGTCCGATGGAGTAAAGGACGGGCGTCGCGCATCGTGCGGACGCTATGTGATGGATCATTGCCGGATACTGATCGAACGATATGCCGCGACCGAATCAAATTTTTGGGCTGCTGATGATCTGGTTCATCCAGTCATCGCTGCTGGCACAAAATCCTCAGGATTCGCTTTTGCTGTCCCCCGCCGATATTTCGCTTGCTGGCCAGCTAGACGACAACCTGTTGGATGGTGGCGATGAAGGGGATCCCCAGCTCACCGATCCCCAGCTCACCGATCCCCTGAGCAGCTTCGGTGATCCTCTTGATGGGATCGGGCCTGCACCGCGTGATGATTCCAGCGAAGCCGATGGAGACTCCGCTGCAACGCCTGATCCCCATGAAGCTTTGTGGACCGAAGATTGTTATCCCTCTGCTGAATCTTGTCGTGCATGTCATCCAGGGCAATATGACGAATGGCGTGCAAGTGGCCACGCGTATGCGGCCGTTTCACCGATGTTCTCGAGATTCGAACAAGCGATGACGGATCTCACACGTGGGACGGTCGGTGCCTTTTGTGTCCGCTGCCACTCCCCTGTCGGAACACAATTGAAGATCCCTCGGGCGGCCAGCATGCTGGACGCGCCGCCGGTAGTGCGTGAAGGGGTTACCTGCATCGCCTGTCATCGCATCCGTGAGCATTACGGACGCAGCAACGGCGATCGTCGCATTGAGCCAGGTGACATCTATCAACCGGTTGGTGCGAGTGGAAATGGGGCGGGTCTACGTGACGCGATTCGGCGGGCTGACGAATTGAAGCTCCGCGTTCATGCTGAACCGAATCATGCTAGTACGTTTCATGGTGATTCAGCTCACGGATCACCAGCTCAGGGATCACCAGCTCAGGGATCACCAGCTCAGGGATCACCAGCTCAGGGATCACCAGGGCAGGCGATTCACAAGTCGAGCTACTTTTTCGAGCCGCTGAAAAATAGTGATGTTTGTGTTTCCTGTCACCAAGTTGCCGTTCATCCCGGGATTTGGCTGGAGGTTGTACACGCACAATATCGTAGTGGACCCGCCGCAAAAAAAGGAATTACGTGTCAGCAGTGTCATATGGGGAGCGTGCCGGGTAAGCCGGACGGTTATGAGTGGGGGCATGTCGCTGAGATCAACGGGAAGCCGTTTGGATCCCCGCGTAAACGTTCCAATCATCTGTTTTGGGGGCCGGGCTATTCGATAGCTCACCCGGGAATTTTTCCACATAATCCTGATGCGAAACGGTACACGCCACGTGACTGGTTGGCGTTTGACTATCGGGCCGGTTGGGGCACCGAGCAGTTTGAAGCGTCTGTGCCGCCCGATCAGCACTTTCCCGCGCCCTGGGACCATTCCGACGATCGACGGGATGGACGTCGAGTCATCGAAGCGAACCTTGCTAAGTTGCAAGAAAAGCGTGGTTCAGCCGTGATGACCTTGGAAGCGGGAGTGAAGGTCAGTGGTCCAATGTTCTTGGATACACCCCGTCGCGGAAAATCATTGAAAATTGCTTATCGTGTCGACAACAAAAGCGAAGGTCACAATCTTCCTACCGGGTCGCTTGGTGCCCAGCCGCAGCTCTGGCTAAACGCCGTACTGATTGACCCAGATGGCTGTCGGGTTTGGGAGAGTGGCTATCTGGATCGGCAAGGGGATCTGGCGGATATGCACTCTGTTGAGGTTGCAAAAGGCAGGATTCCTCGCGATCGCGACCTCTTCAATTTGCAAACAAAATTCTTGATCAACAATATTCGAGGGACAGATCGCGAGGCTGCAGTGCCATTGAACTTTAGTTTGGATCAACTTGTCTTCTTGCGTCCTGGGGCGGTGCCGGTGAGCGTTCTGAATCATCCCCCACTTATTCGGATGGAAGCCCATTCGATTCCTCCACTCGATCATCGCACAGCCAAATACCGGATTCCTGCATCGGCGATGCGTAAGCCTGGCTTGTATCGATTGAGTGTTCGCATGAGAAGCCGTATGGAGCCGCCCTATTTCATGCGTCTGGTCGAAAGTACGCCAGAGATGATTCGACGAATGAACGAGAATATGATCGACACCTGTATCAGCAGTCACACATTCCAGGTGAATTGACGTGGTGAAGCAATACGACAATCGATTTGCTTTGCATTCACGGTGGGCCGAAACCTTGCGCGTTTGTTTTTTCGCACTAGCGTTGGCGGGAGCATGTGCAACCACCGGTTTTGCGGAGGATAGCCAAGTCATACCCGGTGGGGCGGTTCCGGCAGGTGTTGGGCAGCGTTATCCCGTGCGGCTTCCCTTGGTGGAAGCAAACGCGGCGGAAACTGCGGATGCAAAAGTGGCTTTCTCAAAGCAGCAGATTCCTGCGACGTTTCGTCAGGTCGGGGAAATGTGGTCAGGGGCACCGGTTTTTCAAACCAATGTGTCCGATGAACTGTTCCAAAGTTCGCTTGAAAAAACACTCTCGTCCGCAGTGGCATTTGAGAGGTTGGGAAATCGTCTGCCAGTACCCAGTCGATTGAACGAGACGGCGATGGCTGCTGGTTCGATGGGGCATGGTTCGATGGGGCATGGTTCGATGGCTGCTGCTTGTGAGTCGCAGCAGGAATTCCTGTCCGATTTCTCTCCGACGCCGCTACCCCAAGATTCATTCGAGCATGATTCGACAGCCGAACAATGGGTCTACGATTCCAAGCATGATGTTCCAACGCAGCATCCATGGGTTGAGTGGGGCCGCGTTTTTTATGGAGATGGGATCACGCCCAGGGGACGCAATTGGTTCGGCGAGAAGAATCTTGCCCGACCAAAGTTCTACGTTTACGGAGACTATCGTGCGGGGCTCGCGTCAGGTCGCAACGCATCTGGGCGAACAGACAACTTTGCTCACCGTTTGAACCTGGACATGGATTTGCAGGTAACAGACACCGAACGTTTTCACGCCTTCCTGGGCCCGTTAGGTAACGGACCTCAGTTTACGAGGTGGGAACGGGATCAAGGAGAAATTCGCTTTCGTTCCGAACTCGATTTAGCGCCGGTGACTGGCTACTTTGAAGGTGACTTGGGCGCGATGATCGGCGCAGTCAAAAACACAACTTCGCCGTGCGAGTTGCCGATCACAATCGGACTGGTACCACTCTTGTTCCAAAACGGTATTTGGATGGAGGACGCAGTTACCGGTGCAGCGTTCTCATTGCCATCGAAGCATAGTCGCCTATTGAATTGGTCCAATTTTGACGCAACGTTTTTCGTTGCCGTTGATCAAATCAACAGCAACGCCTTTGGACAGGACGATCACGCTGGGCAAACACTGGGAACCGCATGGTTCATCGAAGCCTACGATGGATACATTGAAACAGGTTAGTCCTATGTCCGTGACCGGCACCAGGCGGGACGCAGTTATCACAATGTGACGGCAAGCTACACACGACGCTACCTCGATCGGATCAGTAATAGCGTGCGGGTGATCGTAAATACGGGCCAGGATTTACCCCAAGTGGATCGCACCGCTGATGGTGTTTTGCTGTTGGTGGAAAACAGCTGGATTACTGCATCGCCACTGACAGTCGTTCCCTATGCGAACTTTTTCATCGGTTGGGATCGGCCCCAATCGGTCGCTCGGGCTGCCGCTTCCGGCGGTATTCTTCGAAACACTGGAATTAACTTTGATACCGATGGGTTGAGTGGTTTTGCAACCCTCGATCCGAGTGGCAGTGATACAGCAGGGGGAAGTATCGGTATCGACCTGATCGGTGATCTTCTCGATCGGCAATGGCTGTTGGAAGCGAGCTACCTGACGCCTCATGGGACGGGGAATCCAGCTGTGCCGGACGATCAATTTGCCGTGGGGACTCGTTATCAGTTTCCGGTGTCGAATTGGACGCTGTTGCGTTTTGATGCCATGTATGGGTGGCGAGGAGAGTTGCCGGATGTTTACGGCACCCGGATGGAATATCGTTGGAAGTTTTAGAAAAAATACGCTCGCCGAGAGCACATTTTTGGCCTGTGCATGAGGTGCTGAATTTGTTTTTGATCACACTGAGGTAAGCCGGCTGGATGGTGACACCGGGTGTAATGGAGGCCAAACTTGGCAAGATCGCATGGACGGCTCTCAGTGGAGGTCGGGTGAACGGTCACTCGCATGATTTAAGATGAGGCTGAGCAAGCAGTGCAACGAAGAAAAGGTCGACACGTTGGGCCTGAAAGCAAGCCTGCTTGGGGGCGACGGTTCAAAACTGACCATCGGCAAGGTAATCGTGGCAAACAGCAACGAGCAAAGATAGCGGCGAAGAATAGCGATGACGAATGAACCATCTGAAAAACGCCGTCCACGCTGGAGTCAGCGACCAGCCGAAGAAGGTTGGCGGCGTCGTATGTACGACATCATTTTTGAAGCGGATGATCCGGCTGGAAAATGGTTTGATATCGGTTTGTTGCTGGCCATCTTAGCTAGTATCACGATTGTGTCGCTCGAAACGGTACCGGCTTACCGGGAAAATGGGGCACTACTGAATGGCTTTGAATTGACAGAGTGGCTGCTGACCGGGCTGTTCACGATCGAATATGTGCTGCGACTGGCGTGTGTGCGTCGACCGCTGCGTTATGCCTTTAGCTTTTGGGGCATCATCGATTTACTGAGCATCTTGCCTTCTTACATCACCATTTTTGTCGGGCCTTCGTCCCGCTCCTTTGTGATCCTGCGTTCGATCCGCTTGCTACGCGTCTTTCGTGTCCTGAAGCTTTGGCGGATGATGGACGAGGCTGACGAGCTGTCGAGCGCGATCTGGCGGGCTCGTAACAAAATCATCGTATTCGTGGTGGTAGTGCTGGTGGCGGTGACGATCAGCGGAACCTTGATGTTCCACATCGAAGCATTGACCGCTGAAGGGATCGACACATCGAGCCAGTTCACATCAATCCCGCAATCGATGTATTGGGCGATCGTGACGATGACCACGGTTGGCTACGGGGATGTGGTTCCCCAGACGGCAGCCGGCAAGATGATTTCAGCCGTGCTGATCTTATTGGGCTATAGCTTGATTATCGTTCCGTCAACGTTCGTTAGCGCTGAATTCGTTCATCAAGCGGCTCATCGCAGCAGTCATCCCTGCCACCATTGTGAGGCCGGAGATCAACGCGAGGACGCAAAGTTTTGTTATCGCTGCGGTAATCGGCTGGACGGATAGACGACGTGGCCTTGACCAGCGGATTCAGAATCGGTGTCTATTCGGACTAACCAAGTTCCGATTCGATTTCATCTTCGTCGTATGTCAGGACGGAGTGGAGCACATGGGGGCGAAGCCGTTCGGCCCCGCCGAGCTGAGCAAGATGGATCAGGAAGCTGCAGCCGACGACCTCAGCTTCAAATTTTTCTAGCAGGCGGCAGCAAGCTTCCATGGTGCCGCCGGTTGCCAGCAGATCGTCAGTCAATAGCACTCGCTGCCCTTGTGCAATTCCGTCGACGTGGATTTGCAATTCGTCCGTTCCATATTCCAATTCATAGGCGAATGAATGGAGATCGAAGGGGAGTTTTCCCGGTTTTCGAATCGGAACAAATCCTGCCCCCAGTTCGATTGCCAACGGTGCCGCGAAAATGAAGCCGCGAGCCTCAGCCGCCGCAACAACATCAATCTTTTGGTCTCGGAATGGATCGGCCATCGCCTTGACCGCCGCCTGCAACGCTTCCTTGGCCGCCAGCAGAGGCGTGATATCCCGGAACAGAATTCCCGGCTTGGGATAGTTGGGGATGTCCCGGATGTATTTGGATAGATCGACCATTGAGCGATAACCCAGCCTTTGGAAAGCGTCGGACGTGTAATGAAGGAACCAACAACTATCCCACCAAAACGGAGTTTCCCGCGATTGGGTATCCGTTCGTGCTAGTGAAGGCTCGGCAGGTAGTAAGTATAGGAAAAAATTGAATCACCGGTGGAGGTCGGGAAGGGAGCAGGTTCCCTGTTGGAGACGGTTTGTTACGATGGCCGGCATGAAATTCACAAAGATGCATGGCGCCGGCAACGACTATGTTTATATCGATTGTTTTTCCGAGTCGGTTCCGACTGATTTGCCAGATCTAGCACAGCGAATTGCAGATCGACGATTTGGCGTCGGGGGCGATGGTTTAATTTTGATTCGTCCGAGCGATTCTGGTGACGCTCGTATGCAAATGTTTAACGCAGATGGGTCAGAGTCGGAAATGTGCGGCAACGGTTTGCGTTGTGTCGCGAAATACGTGTACGACCATGGGATCGCTCGGAAACGGCACCTGACGTTGGAAACGGGAGCGGGGCTGCTGCCAGTCGACTTAGAGGTCGGCTCGGATGATCGTGTGCGACAGGTCACCGTCGATATGGGACCACCGAGATTAGATGCCACGGAAATCCCGACCACCCTTTTGTCATCGGGGCAGGTTGTCGACCATGAGATTCAAATCGGTGATCGATCGTTACGAGTAACCTGCGTTTCGATGGGGAATCCCCACTGCATTATTTTCGTCGATCAGGCGACGGATGATTTGGTGCTCGGACTTGGGCCGCTGATTGAGCGTGATCCACGGTTTCCGCAGCGAATTAATGTTGAATTCGTGGAAGTCGTCTCGCCACGTGAGGTGAAACAACGCACTTGGGAACGTGGCTCAGGCGAAACTTGGGCTTGTGGAACAGGAGCGTCCGCGGTTTGCGTTGCAGGCGTTCTCACCGGTCAAACCGAGCGATCGATCCTCAATCATCTGTTGGGCGGTGATCTGACCCTTGAATGGAATGAGGATTCCGGGAATGTTTGGATGACTGGACCAGCGGAGGAAGTGTTTAGCGGGGAGTGGCACCATTGAGTGAGCAACCGCACGCGATTTCGGTCAGCGAATTAACGGGGCACGTCAAGGCAATCCTCGAAGGCACCTTTCCCGGTATTTGGGTTTCCGGCGAGATCTCTGATCTGTCACGTCCGCGAAGTGGGCATCTGTATTTCACCCTCAAGGATGACCAAGCGCAGATCCGAGGTGTGATTTGGCGGAGCACTGCGATGCGGATGCCGCAGAAAATAGAAGAAGGCCAGTCGGTTCTCTGTTTTGGCGACGTCGAAGTTTACGCCGCGAGAGGTGCTTATCAGCTGATCATCCGCAAAGTTCAGCCACAGGGGCTCGGTGCGCTGCAGTTGGCATTTCAGCAATTACAGGCCAAGTTGCACGCCGAAGGCTTGTTCGCGGCAGAGCGAAAACGCCGCCTGCCGAATTATCCGGCCCGGATCGGAATTGTGACCAGCCCTGATGGTGCCGCTATCCGCGATTTTCTCAAGGCCGCTCGGAATCGCTACCGGGGTGTCGAAATGGTCGTTATCCCAGCATTGGTGCAGGGGCCGAATGCACCTCGATCGAT
>JAQWPZ010000254.1 GCA_029245125.1 Rubripirellula sp. | reverse complement strand
ATAAAGCTGAAGATGAACCGCGGTGTGCGGCAGATACAAGAAAAACGGCCGCTGTTGATTCTGTCGGATGAAGTTAACCGCCTCATCTGTGTACCGCGCCGTGATGGTCGCTTGCTCCACTGGTGCCTCAATGACCGTTTCATCTCGGAGGAGTGGTAGAGGTGGATTACCACGTTTTTTTTGCCGTGACCCCATATCGTTGCTGTAGGGAATTCCAAAATACTGATCAAATCCGTGGCGGGTGGGCAAGAAAGTGGGATGATCACCAAGATGCCATTTGCCGATACACATCGTTTGGTAACCGGCTTTTTTCAAGACCTCGGCGACCGTCACCTCGTCCAGGCTCAGCCCTTTGCGGGCTCGCGGAAACAACACGCACAAGTTGTTTTCGTCAACATGCATGTTCACGCGACGCGGATAACACCCCGTCATCAGGCTGGCGCGTGAGGGAGTACAGACCGAGCAAGACGAGTAAAAATCCGTCAGTCGAATTCCCTCTGCGGCCATTTGATCCAAAACGGGTGTAGCGTGCACTTCGCTGCCAAAACAGCCGAGATCGCCGTACCCCATGTCGTCGACGAAGATCACGATCAAATTGGGTGTCCTAGCCGCGAAAGCCGGGCCTCCCAAGACGAACATCAAAGTCATTGCTGCAAAAAATCGGTTTTTCATTGCTATCGTAGAGTCGAGCGGCGGATTGACGTGGATTCAACATATTAGCAGACTCCTGGCAAGGGACGCCGAAAGAGGCCAGAATAAGGCCGGCTGGGTTTCCAGAAAAACTGTCCCTTTTCGCTACGAACGAACGAGGATCCGCATGAGCGACGCAACCGTCAGTGGCGCAGTCCACCTGATCGAAGAGACAAAGACCTACGGCCAAAAAGGTTTTCGTAAACGATTGGTGGTCCTGGAGCAGGAAAAAGGAAGTTTCACCAATTACATTCCAGTCGAGTTTATTAAAGACTCGTGCGACACCGTCGATGATTTAAACGTCGGTGACGAAGTGGAAATTAGGTATCGTCTGAGTGGTCGTCGTTGGCAGAAAGACGCTTCGAGCGAACCTCGCTATTTCCTGAGCGCCGAGGCACTGTCGTTCACATTGTTGTCCAATGACGGCACAAACATGACCGAGCGGGTGTCCGAGCCGAACAATGCCTTCGCGGAAGCGGGTGATGATGAGGCCCCCTTCTAATCGGGCCCCCTTCGAATCGGGCCCCGGCAACGATCGGAACTCTGCAACGATCGGAGCCTGTTCTCGAAATACCATTTGCGAGTGGGCTGCTGCGAGGTTGCCCCAGCCCGAACACACGATCCCACAAGCACACATTCACTTGGCACTCTTCCTCTTACGCTCCCTGGTGAGGTCACGGACCCTCCAAGCATGAAAGTCGGAATACCTAAGGAAATCCACCTCGGAGAATGCCGCGTCGCGGCTACTCCGGAGACAGCCAGACGGCTAAGTGAGAAGCTCGGATTCGACGTCATCATCGAAAGTGGTGCCGGCGTGGCCGCCAGTTTCACTGATGCACTGTACGAAGGCGTTGGTTGCACTGTCGTCTCTGACGCGGCCGAAATCTGGAATACGGCGGACGTTGTGCTGAAGGTTCGCCCCCCCGAACCGTCAGAAGTCGAGCAACTGAGAGACGGCCAAGTCCTGATTGGATTTTTATCGCCCGCTCAAAACGAGACGCTGCTAAAACAAATCGCCGCGAAAGGCGCATCCGCGATCGCGATGGAAGCGGTGCCACGCATCAGCCGCGCCCAGAAACTAGATGCGCTCAGCTCGATGGCTAACATCGCTGGCTATCGAGCGGTCGTCGAAGCAGCATCACTATTTGGTCGGTTTTTCACTGGCCAAATTACCGCCGCGGGCAAAGTGCCACCGGCCAAGGTTCTCGTGATCGGAGCAGGAGTTGCCGGCTTGGCAGCGATCGGAACTGCACGTGGACTCGGCGCCATTGTGCGTGCGTTTGATGTCCGTCCCGAAGTTGCTGACCAAGTCAAAAGCATGGGAGCCGAATTCCTGATGCTGCAGTTCGACTCTGACGAAGCGGGCGGAACATCGGGTGGCTATGCCAAAACCATGAGCAAAGAGTTCATCGACGCTGAGATGGCACTCTTTATGGCACAAGCAAAAGAAGTCGACATCATCCTCACTACCGCGTTGATCCCCGGTAAACCAGCGCCGACGTTGATCACCAAGGAGATGGTCGAGGCGATGCGACGGGGCAGCGTTGTTGTCGATTTGGCGTCCGAACAGGGCGGCAACTGCGAAGTCACGGTACCTGGACAAGTGACGCAGCACGAAGGCGTGCACATCATCGGCTACACCGATTTTGCAAGCCGGTTGGCGCACACTTCCAGCCAATTGTACGGGAGCAACCTGTACCATTTACTGGATGAAATCGGCGGCAAAGAAAAGTTCCAACTCGACATGGAAGACGTCGTCTTGCGGAGTTGCACGGTGGTGAAAAATGGCGAGGTCACCTGGCCTCCTCCACCCGTATCAGTCTCCGCTGCTGCACCCCAAAAAGAGCTGATCGCGCCCGCGGAACCGGCAGCTGTGGTGGAAAAGAAATTCGGCATGTTCGACGCCGCGCTGCTGATCCTCGGTGTGGCTTTACTGTTTGCGATCGCGTCAACGCGTGACACGGGCTTCATCACCGACTTTACGGTCTTTATCCTCGCCTGCATCGTTGGATGGCAAGTAATCTGGAACGTCTCAGCTGCACTCCACACACCGCTCATGAGTGTCACTAACGCCATTAGTGGCATCATTATCGTGGGTGGCATGGTCCAAGTTGGTGTCAGCGACAGCCCCGCTGCGATCTTGGGCGGCATCGCCATCTTCGTCGCAACGATCAACATCGCTGGCGGCTTCCTGGTGACCCACCGGATGTTGAAGATGTTCCGCCGAGGATAACCTTCCCACACACACTGCGACGCGAATGACCCTTTCACCCGCTAATCGATTTACGCAACAACGAGCTTCATGGTGATGCAGCTGATAAATTCCACCGACGCCTTCCTGCTGGCCAGTGAAGCGATTGAATTGAACCAATCGGTGGCAAAAGTAGCGTATATCGTGGCTGCCGTGATGTTCGTCCTCAGTCTTGCCGGCCTGTCTCATCAGACGAGTGCCCGACGCGGCAACTTGCTGGGAATCTTCGGGATGGTGCTGGCGATCGCTGCCACCATCTTCGGCATGATGATGAGCGGCTACTTGGGGATGGTGATCGCGATTGTCCCGGCTGTCATCATCGGGGCGATCTTGGCCGCACGTGTTCCGATGACGGGAATGCCTGAACTAGTTGCGATGCTGCACAGCTTCGTCGGGCTCGCCGCAGTCCTGGTCGGGATCTCAAGCTTTCTTGAATCCGGCATTGATGTGCCCGAGTCTGAGCATTTGATTCACAACATCGAAATTTTCATTGGTGTGTTTATCGGTGCTGTCACCTTTACCGGATCGATCTTCGCCTTCCTGAAGCTGCGCGGATCAATCAGTGGAAAACCGCTGATGCTGCCGGGTAGACATCTGCTCAATGCACTGCTGATTTTGGCGAGCATCGGCTTGGGCGTTTGGTTTTGCCGCGTCGACAGCAGTGGAGTCGACAGCAGTGGAATGGTTCCGTTACTCATCATGACGGGGATCGCTTCCTTTCTCGGGATCCACCTCGTGATGGCCATCGGTGGTGCTGACATGCCGGTTGTCGTTTCGATGCTGAACTCCTACTCGGGTTGGGCCGCCGCCGCCGCCGGGTTCATGCTTAAAAATCACCTCCTGATCGTGACGGGTGCCCTCGTCGGAAGCTCTGGTGCGATTCTGTCGTACATCATGTGTGCTGCGATGAATCGCAGCTTTATCAGCGTCATCCTGGGTGGATTCGGGGGCGAAAGCAGCGGACCAGCGGCCGAGGTCGATGGAACCGTATCTGAGTTCTCAGTGCAAGAAACAGTCGATCTGCTGGACGAGGCACAAAGCGTCGTGATCGTACCCGGGTACGGAATGGCGGTCGCCCAGGCTCAGCACTCCTTGGCCGAAGTTGTCCGGATTCTACTGGATCGAGACAAACTGGTTCGCTTTGCAATTCACCCCGTTGCAGGCCGCTTGCCCGGACACATGAACGTGCTGCTGGCCGAGGCAAACGTGCCATACGACATCGTGTTGGAAATGGACGAGATCAACGAAGACATGTCCTCCACGGATGCAATTCTCGTGATTGGCGCGAACGACATCGTCAATCCTGCGGCATTAGAAGACCCCAACAGCCCGATCGCGGGAATGCCAGTCATCGAAGTTTGGACCGCCGCAACTTGCGTCGTCATGAAACGAGGCATGGCGACTGGATACGCAGGCGTCGACAATCCGCTGTTCTACAAAGACAACACGTTCATGCTGTTTGGTGATGCCAAGCAAAATGTCGATGCGATCCTGAACAAATTGCGAGAATAGAATCGGAATTTTTGCGATTGGATCGCACTATCGTCCAGGCAAGCGCGGCCAACCGATTCGTGCAACGCGTGCATCAGCCAGTCGCAAGAGATGCACCGCCTGAATGAGCACCGCCGAGCGATCAGTGAAGTCTCGATCCTTCCGGCGGCTGATGACCACGCAAAAAGTCGGCACCTGCCATTTCTTTTTTCCCGGCTGGCTGAAGGCGTTTGATCAAAACAAGGCGATCCGCAGTGGCAACCCGGAAACCATCCCCCAAGACGATTTCGCCGGGACTTCGATCACCACTCGAGGTCTCAGTAATCTCAAACTCCCGAATCACAAGTCTCACCGCTGGCTTGCCGCTGGCGATCTCTAGATGCGTGAACGCCCCCGGCCACGGCTGCATCCCTCGAACGTGCCAATCGAGTTCCTGAGCGGTGCGTCCCCAATCGATTTCGCCGTCTGCTTTGCTAAGTCGGGGAGCTTTGGTCACTTCAGCACCGTCTTGCAACTCGCCGAGAACAGATTCGCCGTCCCAGTCCGACAGTTTCGCAACCGCTTCCAAGGTTGCTTCAATTCCCAACTGAGCCAAACGATCTTCCAATTGCCCTGCTGTTTCATGGGCTTCAATAGCCGTCTGACGCGTCACCAGCACTGGACCTCCGTCCAACCGTGGCGTCATGTGAATGACAGAAACTCCACTGATAGGATCGCCGCTTAACAACGCCCACTGAACCGGCGCGGCACCGCGAAATTTCGGCAGCAAGGATCCGTGTAAGTTGATGCCACCAAGTCGCGCTGTCGCCAGTGCAGCAGGCTTCAAGATGTGGCCGTAATCACAGACCACCAACAGCTGAGGATTCTTGGCAGCAACCTCCGAAATCGCTGCTTCATCGTTGATGGTTGGCGGATCAAAGATCGGCAAATCCCACTCCTCTGCCCACTGTCGAACCGGATTCGCCGGCGGCCCCTTGCGGCTCTTCACGGGCGGTTGCGGTTTGGTAACGACCAAAGCAATTTCGTGCCCAGCCGCTCGCAAGGCTTCGAAGGAAGGTACGGCGAATGGGCCGGTTCCCATCAGGACAAGACGTGTTGGATGCAACGCTCTAATCTCCCTAATCAATTGACAGACTGACTGTCCTCAAGAACCTGCTCGTTCAAAAAAACGCTTGTAACCGGGTCGCAAAATCAAGCCAGCAGACAGGCCGCCATCGAACCGCAAAACCAACACTTTGACGCCCATTCCTTGCGATCAATTCAAGCAGTCCCGGAACAGCTGACCGCGTTTGCTTCTCTCAAGTTTCCAGCGAAGTGATGGCTGGCGGTAGATCCGAGTCCGCAAAAAAAGGCCTACACAATAACACTGCTCAGCCTGAGCTAAGCGTACTGGTCATACCAAGATTGCAATTGTTTTTCCAACTCAGCTGGCGTTGGCATGCCGCCTGATTTTAGCTTTGACTCGTGCACGGTTTCCATTTCGAGCAGCTGGTCGTCCAGATCACGCTTCGCTTCTTCTGTCATTCTGTCGAAGAACATGACACCGTTCAAATGATCATTTTCATGCTGCAAGACTCGAGATAAAAACCCATCAACCGTTCGCTCGATTGGATTTCCTTTCAGATCGAACCCGGTCAGCCGCACCTGTTTTGGGCGTTTCACGTTGCCGTAAATCCCGGGCAAGCTCAAGCAGCCTTCCTGGGCCGTTTCGTTTCCTTTGGGCCGCTGCAACTCAGGATTAATCAGGATCAACTCTTCCCCGTTACCTCGCTCACCCGAGGGATTGGCAACGAAGATGCGGAGCGGCAAATTGACCTGGTTCGCTGCTAGCCCGACGCCCTCGGACTCATACATCAGATCCAACATTTGCGCCGCAAAATCACGTAATTGCTTATCCACACGACGAATCGGCTTGCTACAAACCCTCAGCGTCGGATGCGGGTAGTGGATGATGCTAAGCTGCATGAGTCTGAAATCGGATGGGTACGAGACTGACTGGTAAGGTGAGTCGTTGCGGCAGGTGGGTGTCTCGACGCCATGATCTTCGTCACAGCCAATTGGCCGAGAAACGACGATTTTTGGCCTCTGCCACAAAACTTCTTGTCCGATACCCCATTCCAACACATCAGACGTTCCAACACGGCGGACGGGGTGTTTACCACCTTAGTGGCGTATTAGAGGATGACGGATCAGGGACGTTTTGTGCAGGGGGAGCCAAAACCGATCCCTGAAACTCGCCCTCGTCCCGCTGGACAGGACACTCCGTTTCCACCACCATTTCGACATGCTTAATTTATCTGCTCACCGACTGTTTCAGCAGGCGATCGATCAGGCCGCATCTCTGAGGTGCAACCTGCAGAACATCGCCCAGGCGAAAGTCTTGGATGCCGGCGTGAAAACGCCAGGTTCGCTCTCCGCCGGTGTCTTGTTAGCTCGGCTTTGCCTGGGTGACCAGGCCGCAGTCTCATTGGTCCCTGCGGACGGGAGTTTGTCCAGCAGTAATCTTGTTCACGTGCGGACCGACGATCCAGTCCGCAGCTGCCTCGGTGCCCAGTACGCGGGCTGGCCGATCAAGACCGATGATTACTTCGCAATGGGAAGCGGCCCGATGCGAATGTTGCGCGGCGAGGAGCCTGTGCTCGAACACCTGAATCTAAAAGAAACAGGTTCGCTCGTTGTGGGGGTGCTTGAATCTGATTCATTGCCCACCGCGTCGGCGATCAAGGCGATTCGTTCCGATTGCGATATACCCGCCGAAAAGGTCTATTTGGCAATTGCACCAAGCACCTCAATCGCGGGTAGTTTGCAGGTGGTCGCACGCAGTGTCGAAACCGCAATGCACAAGCTGCACGAGTTAAAATTTGACGTCAGCTCCGTTGTCTCGGCGACCGGCCATGCACCACTGCCACCACCGGCCAAACCAGGCAATACCGTCGATGGCGTCGGCCGAACAAACGACGCAATTCTTTATGGGGCGACAGTCACGATGTGGGTCGACCAAGACGACGATTTGCTCGAAGCAGTCGTGACCAAGGTCCCCAGCAATTCATCGAATGATCACGGCCAACCCTTCGCAAAAATATTCAAGCATTACGATTACGACTTTTACAAGGTTGACCCTTTGTTGTTCAGCCCAGCGGTGGTGACGTTCCACAATCTCCGCAGCGGCCGCAGCTGGACCGCGGGGCAACTTGAACCGTCCATCCTGCGAGCTTCATTTTCGTCATGAGTGAAATGCGGATTCTTTGTCTCGGCGCGGGGAATGGATGGCATCGCACCCAGCTCCAGCAAGCGTCCGAGGCCGCTGGCGTGATCTTCGAGACCGCGAATTACGAATCCTTCGCGGCGCGAGTGGAAACGGGGCAAACGATCCTGACCTGCGAAGCTGGCAGGTTGGACCAATTTGACGCGATCTTAACGCGGACAATGCCAGCGGGATCATTGGAAACGATCACCTTTCGACTCGCGGTATTACACCAATTAGAAAATCAACCGGGCAGTCCCGCGATCGTCAATCCACCTCGATCCCTGGAATTGGCAATCGACAAATTCGCGACCCTGGCACAGGTTCGCCAACTCGGCTTCGCTGTTCCTGAAACCATCATTGTGCAATCCAGGCAGGAAGCTCTCGACGCCTGGGATTCACTCGGTGGAGATTGCATTGTCAAACCGATTTTTGGTGGTGAAGGCCGCGGCGTGATGCGAATTACAGATCGCGAATTGGCTTGGACCGCATTTGCGACTCTCGAGCGTTTGGATTCAATCATGTATGTCCAGCGTTTTGTGCCGCCCGGGGGTTGCGATACCCGCTTGCTCGTCATCGGTGATGATGTCATCGGTTTGCGTCGCCAAAATCAGAATGATTTCCGCGCCAACGTCGCCAGTGGAGGAAGCTGCGAAGCGATTGACCTGGAGCCAGAACAAATCGAAATGGCACACCACATTTGCAACTCGCTTGGATTGCATTTTGCGGCCGTCGACCTCATTCACGATCGCGATGACGCGGCCTGCGTGATCGAGGTGAATGCGATTCCCGGCTGGAAGGGTGCGCAAACGGCAACGCCTTTTCCCATTGCGGAACGCATCATTGGCCTGTTGCAGAAAATGGCCGGAGTTTCCACCGAGGCAAAGTGCTGATGAACCAAAAGGTCTCTGACGGAAATATCGCGGCACGATTGCGGCTGGTCACGTCGCTCGCACCCGGTGCCATCGCCATCGCTGAACCGGATGGCCCGCCCACCGCCGATGGCTCGCGCAGCTACGCGTTGACCACATTCGGGAATCTCAACGAGCGGAGTGATGCCATCGCGAAAGGGTTACTGGCGTGGGGCGTGCGTCCCGGAATGCGATTGGCCATGCTTGTGCCATTCGGTGCAAATTTCATTGAATTGGTTTTCGCACTGATGAAAACGGGCGTGGTCACCGTGCTGATCGATCCCGGTATGGGCCGAGAACACATGATTCGCTGCTTATCGGAAGCAGAACCGGACGGATTTGTCGGTGTCCCAAAAGCACAATGGGCCAGACGCGTTCTAAAGAAACGTTTCCCGAAAGCAAAGTGGAATGTCACCGTATCCAATCGATCAGTTTGGATAGGTCACTCTTTGGAAAAGATAATTGCCTTGGGCAAGGATTCGACCCAAGCGATCCCGTTTCCTCGAATTGAACGGAGTGATCAAGCAGCGATTATATTCACCACCGGCAGCACAGGACCTCCCAAGGGTGTGCTGTACACACATGGTACTTTCCACGCTCAAATTGATCGCATTCGCGAACGCTATGACATCCATCGCGGATCACGCGATTTGGCCTGTTTTCCGTTGTTCGGATTGTTTGATGCAGTGATGGGTGTTACCACGATCATTCCTGATATGGATCCAACGCAGCCTGCAAAGGTCAATCCACAACGCTTGATCGAAGCCGCCACTCAGTGGGAAGTTGACCAAGCATTCGGATCACCTGCATTGTGGAATACCGTAGTTCGCTGGGCCGAACAAAATAACGTGACCCAACCGTTTCCCAGCATTCGCCGCGTACTCTCCGCCGGTGCACCAGTCCCCGCTGTGACGCTCGAGAAACTTCGTGGATTGATTCACCCCGAGGCCAACATCGAGACGCCTTATGGTGCGACCGAAGCCTTACCCATCGCATCGATCGAATCACGAGAGATCATTGCGGAAACTGGACCAGCTGCAGCAAAAGGCAAAGGCACTTGCGTTGGCACCCGTTTTGACAATGTCCAATGGAAAGTCATTGAAATCGAAGATGGTCCGATTGCGAACATCGACCAAACCGTTGAATTGCCGCCCGGTAAAATTGGTGAGTTGATGGTCGCTGGACCGATGGTGACTGAACATTACGTCGTTCGCTCCGATCAGAATTCGATGCATAAAGTACGCGATGGCGAAACCACGTGGCACCGGATGGGCGATGTTGGCTACCTCGATGCTCGTGACCGGTTCTGGTTCTGCGGTCGCAAAGCCCATCGCATTACGATGGGAAAACGGACTCTTTACACCGTCCCCTGCGAAGCCATCTTCAACGCACATCCCGCGGTGTATCGCTCCGCGCTGGTTCCCCGCGGCCAACGCCCCGAACAAAACCCGGTAATGATCATCGAACTGCACCCCGAGCAGCGCCCCTCATCCGACCAAGAACGGCAAAAACTGCTTGCCGAGTTGCAAGATCTAGCTGCACGCAATCCGCTAACACGACGCATTGAAGAAATCCAAATTTGGCCAAGTTCACTGCCCGTGGATATTCGTCATAACAGCAAAATTTTTCGCGAACGGCTCGCCAAAGAAATCGCCGCGAAACAGTGAAGAGCTAGATCTTCACTGTTTCTGCATGCCGCGATTTAACTGCCTGCCGCGACCAAACCGGAGCCTGCCACGCCAATCGCAGGCCCAAGCGGTAGATTTCAGAAGATTGGAACCGATTCGTTCGGACAGCTATACTCTAGGCTTGCCTTCACTCTCTCCCTTGGATTCTTTCTGCCATGATTCGTCGCGAGTTTCTAACCACAACTGCTGCTCTGACCGCCGCTGCTGCTGCGGCACCGCAATGCTTCGCGGCACTCGACAAGAACAACAAGTTCCGAAACGAAATCGGGATCCAGTTGTACACCTTGCGAAACCAGATCAATGATGATGTTGAAGGCACCTTAAAGGCAGTCGCCGACGCCGGCTATTACCAGGTCGAACCCTACGGGTTCCCCGACGCGGGAGCGATGATTCAGGCCGCGAAAGACAACGGCATGAAGGTCAATTCGAGTCACTTTGCCTGGGATTCGGTCGTCAATCCGGACGACGAAGGCGTTCCTCCGTTTGCCGACGTCCTGGAAAAAGCCAAGGAAGCTGGCCTGACCGATTTGGTGATCCCCTACTTGGCCGATAAGAATCGCAAAACACTCGACGACTATCGACAACTGTGTGACCGCTGCAACAAGGCGGCGGAACAGGCGAAAGAAGCAGGCATTCAGTTGTCTTACCACAACCACGCGTTCGAATTTGAACCGATGGAAGATGGCAAAACCGGATACGACATTCTGATCGAGCGTTTCTCAGAGAATATGCATTTTGAAATCGACGTTTTCTGGATTGTTGTGGGTGGCCATGATCCGGCAAAACTAATTCGCAAACTCAAAGGACGGGTGTCTCAACTACACCTGAAAGATTTGAACAAAGCGATCAAGACGCCAAACTATGGCTCGATTCCACAGGAAGCATTCGAGGAACTAGGCGACGGCACCATCGCGATGGAGCCAATCATCCGCGCCGCCAAACGCGCCGGTGTAAAGTACTGTCATGTCGAACAAGATCACTCGCCACATCCGATCCAAAGCATCCAACAGAGCATGGAACATTTGAAAACCTTGTAGCGTTCCAGTGTCACTCATCGGCTTCATGCCAATGGCCTTCAACCGAACGAACCGCCGGTCCGATCGGTTGCCCCTCCCTTTCCAAACGAGTGACATGCGAAACACCGTTCAAACCCTGAGGAGCCCCCAAAATGAGATTGAACTTATTAGTCATCCCCCTGTTTACGGGAATGTTAGCGATGAGCGGCCACGCCCAAGCAGAAATCGCCGTGGGCGATGATGCTCCCACCTGGAAAATGGTAGGAAGTGATGGACAAACTTACTCGTCAGATGGATTCAAAGGTAAAAAGGCGTACGTGATCGCTTGGTACCCCAAAGCGTTTACCGGCGGCTGAACGAAGGAATGCAAATCGCTCCGTGAGAGCGGCAAATCCATTCGCCAGTTTGAAGTCGCTTACTTCACAGCCAGCACCGATCCGGTCGAAAAGAATCGCGACTTCGCCGAAAGTCTTAACCTTGATTATCCGATTCTTAGTGACCCAAGCACCGGCGTAGCCAAGGCGTTTGGTTGCTTAAATCCTCGGGGCATGGCAAACCGCTGGACATACTACGTCGGTAAGAATGGCGAAGTGCTATACATCGACAAGAAAGTCAAATCGGCGAACCATGGCGTTGACGTCGCCGAAAAGCTGGCAGAACTCGGCGTCGACAAGAAGTAAAGACTCTAGCTGTCGACCGCCCCGATTGTTGATCGGGGTGATGCGAACCAGAGACTGCCAATAGAGTCTTCAGCGATCAAGGTGATGCAAAGTGACCTCGCCAGACTCCGCCGAGGATGGGAATCGCATCGCTCTAAGATCGAAGAAACCGCGCGAGCAAATAGACAAGTACGAGGAACAGCCAGAACCATCGGATGCACCGGTGCTGCCTGTTCACAGAAGGATACGCAATTATTGGCTCCCGCCGATCCGGAACGTTGTCAGCCACTCTATAGAAATAGTTTCAAGGCATTCACGTTGAGGGATCGCTAGCAGAATTCAGTGCAGCCAGTTCATCCGATGCAGCCGGTCGCTTCGCTGTCGTCCCTGCGGACTTTTAACCGCGAAGTTTGACCGCGAAGTTTGAACGCTCAGTTTGACCGCGAAGCGGCTTCGCGTATTGCCTCACTCATCAGGCGTGTTGGCCCAAACACCAGCAAATCGCTCACAGCATTTTATCGCTGCAAACGTCTACTGACTCGCTAGCGTCTACTTGGTGTGAACTTCGACGCCAAACGACTCAAGTAACGCCTTGTGCTCCGCCATCTTCTTTTCTTCGATCGGGTTTTCCCCAAGATAGACCTCCATGTAGGGAGCGAAGCGGCGGTCCCCCTCGGAATCTTTGCGACACATATCGATCAATGGCGTTAGGTCGGAGACTTGATTCCGCGACATCAACAGCATGTCCAGCTCTTTCAGCGACGCCAGCGGATCGAGCGAAGTAATTTGGTTTCCAACGACATCCAACGTCGTTAACCAGCGCAGGCCAGCCACCGGCGTCAGGTCAGTCAGCTGATTCTTGGAAGCATCCAAGGACCAAATCTTCGATAGCCCAGCAATTGGCGTCAAGGATTTCAATTGATTGGTTGAAACGTACAACGTGCGGAGATTCGACATCATCTGCAGCGACGCTAAATCATCGATCTGATTGTCGGACAAATCCAACAATTGCATGGAGGTCAAATTTTCGAGCGGCTTGATGTCCTTGATCACGTTGTCCGCCAGTGTCACCGATTGCAATCGCTTCAATTCTGCGATCGGCGAGATATCGGTGATTTTATTGTCTTCCAAGTCGATCAGCATCAGGGCTTTACAATGCTGCAATCCCTCTAGGCTTTTAATGCCTTTGCCTTTACCAACAACGCGTGAGATATTGGCAACATCCGCAGCGACGATCGGCTGGTCGTTGTACCGCTTTTCAAAAACTTCAGCGCGGACCGCCGCCTCCAAAGCCTTATCCGTAAAGATCGGTCGATTTGCTTCGGCTTCAGCTTTCTTCTTGGCTGCGTCAGCTTCAGCTTTCTTCTTCGCTGCGGCGGCTTCAGCTTTCTTCTTGGCCTCGGCTTCAGCTTTCTGCTTCGCTGCGGCGGCTTCGGCTTTCATCTTGGCGTCAGCTTCGGCTTTCTTCTTGGCGTCAGCTTCGGCTTTCTTCTTTTGCTCGTCGGCTTTTATCTTCGCCTCCGCTTCAGCTTTCTGCTTGGCCTGTTCGTCGGCTTTTTTCTTCGCTTCAGCCTCAGCTTGCTGCTTGGCTGCGTCAGCTTCCGCTTGCTGACCAGCCGTCTCCTGCTGACCAGATGGCGGATCATCCGCTTGCACGGAAACGATCAAGAGACAAGCAAAAAGAACACAGGCCAGGCGGGGAATCAGGTGCGACATACCGAATCTAAAAGATGTGTTCGGGAAACAGGGCGGGACGTTAGCCTTAGATTCTACTTCGGGTGCCGCACCAGAACCATCAGCGAAGGCGGCATCGGCCCAGAAACAGGCACAACACAGAGATTTTGGCGTCCGAGAACAAACACCGCGAGATTCGCTCGCATTCGCGGCGACTCCATAACCGACCGCAAACTGGCGGTTCGGCATGACAGCGTCGCATTCTAATCGAGAACCGCACCGGCGGGCTTGGGCACACCGACACGGGAGGGCAGTGTCGGTGCAGGGAGCGGTTGCCAGCACGGGAGGGTGGTGGCAGTTGGGGAGGGTGGCGCCGGTGCGGTAAAGGTCCGCGGCGAAACCCTACATGCTTCGATCTCGTGGATCGGTCAAGCCATCAGCAAGCCGCCGCAGTGCTTCGGTTTCGATTTGCCGCACTCTTTCACGAGTCAAACCAAGCTCGGCTCCGATTTCCTTGAGGGTTCTTGGCTCTTCGCCGCCCAGGCCAAACCGCAGCTTCAAAACAGTCGCTTCCCGATCCTCGAGATGTCCGAGTAACTCCATCGCGTGCCGCAAGATATCGTGATCGAGCATCTCTTCATCAGGTGCCTTCAGACGCTCGTCCATCACCATTTCACCGAGCGACCAACCAGATTCACTTTGGTCGCTTTGGGGTGTGCTGTTACTGATACGAATTGCCTTCCGAATGATCGGCAACTTTTTCTTGGGTAGACCCAAGACTCGCGCAACTTCCTCGTTCGTTGGCGTGCGTCCTAATTCTTCGCTCAGTCTCGCGGTAGCACGACGCCACTTGCTTAACAGTTCAACCATGTAAGCGGGAATGCGAATCGTCTTCGCACT
>JAQWPZ010000244.1 GCA_029245125.1 Rubripirellula sp. | reverse complement strand
CCACCATTGTTTTTTGCTCACCCTTCGCAGTTACGCCAAGGTCCGCTTTTGCATCGATCAAAATCGCTTGCTCGCCCTCCTCGACGGGCAGCAGCGTGAGCGGTACCGTTCCCGATTGACCGGCCGGTAATTGAGCGAGCGACCAGAACACCGAGTGCCGCGTAGGATCGTACTGACCTTCGAAATCAGTACTGACAAATTTTAGGCCACGGGCCAATTGAACGCCGACTTCCACATTCGTGGCATCCGCCGTTCCGGCATTTGCAATATCGATTTGATAAGTTGTCGAACGCTCGAGGTAACGCTTGGAAGGCCCTTTGATGGCGACTCGCAATTCGGGTGCAACAACTTGCACTGTGACCGTATTCTCTGCAGTCAAACCATCTTCACCCGTCAAGCGAATCGTATTTTGAATCACGCCGGGTGCAACAGCGCGTAGTCGCAGCAGCTGCTTGCGAATCTCACCTGCCGCAAGCGTGCCCAAAGCATTGTCAAGCTGGCGACCTTTCGGATGATCCAATCCTTCCGGAACGTCTTCTTGCAGGATCACACCGTTCGCATCACCGCTGCCGGGATTGGATACTTCCAATTCGATTTCTAATTGTTGTCCGATCAGAACCGTTTCGGGTGCGTTCTGTGTGACTTTCAGCTCGGGGCGTGTGGCAATCGTTCGTACCGATGCTGCAGCTTCAAAGCTCACTCGTGCGACACTCCCTAATTCGCCTTCCTGTTCAGGCACCAATTGCATGGTGAGGGTGCGCTCATCACCAGCGGGCATCGACCCCAGTTGCCAAACCAGCAGATTGCCTTGTTGGATCGGGGCTGGCGAAGCATCGACCAACCGCATGCCAGCGGGAATGCGGTCTTGGACTTTCACATCCAGTGCTTCGACTGACCCAACGTTTTGAACTTGAATCACAAAGGCGGCGGGCTTGCCAACTTTGACTTCGGCCGGGGCGCGTTTTTGGATGACAACACTAGGCGTTTGGGCACCTTCGAGACGGCGTTCGCCGGGTGCGTCAACGGTCGCGTTTGGATTGATTGGCAAGGCCCCAAGTGGTTGCTCCATCGCTGGTGGATAGCCAGGAACGCTGGTGCTACCAAGTGGACTCGCCTGAGCAGGCAGACTTGCCGTTCGCGCGAGTGGCTGCTGATTCAGGCTGGGTTGTCCAGCAATCTGCGTTGCCGGCGACACACCACTGATCGATGGCGAACCAGTGATCGACTGACTCGAGCCGGCATTCAGAACAGGTGGATTGCCGAGTGAATCGACTGCGGTTGGAAACTGTGGCTGAGCGGGCGTTGGTTGCGTGAACTGTGATTCTGGCTGAGCGAACTGCACTGCTGGCTGAGCGAATTGTGATTCCGGCTGTGTGAAGGTCTCGGCAGGTGACGCGAAGGTTTGAATCGGCGGTGCCGCGTTAGGCTGATCAGCAGCTGGGGCAGCTTCAACGCCTCGCAGTCCATTCATGTCGGCCGCATCTGACCGGAGGAGATTAGCGGGGCCACCGGCCGAATCGTTTGCGACGATCGTGGCACCAGTCGCGACAGCGGCGGCTGCGACTTCGCCTGCATAGGGTGAAGCAGCTTGCAACTGGACGTTCGGCAGGTCGGCAACTCCCTGTGCTCCTACTTGCCCGGCATTCAGCTCCGGACTGAGAACGGAAGATTGTTCAGCCATCGGTGGTGTCGCGAAGACCGATGGACTGGTTGGCAAGGATGCTTCAACGGGCAGATCAGCGGAAGCCCCCAGGTCGGCTGCGGGTCCAGCACCCAGGTCGGCTGGTATTTCCATCGCTGCCGGCGCGCCCAACATCGCTGCTCCGGCCAGCTCGGCAGGGGGAGTCAATGCTGCTGCTGGCTCGGCGGCCAAGGGGCTACCAAATTCAGTTTGTGGAGGGGCTCCTGCTGCTGGGAACGCCATGGTTGGCGGCTCGATAGCAGTTGCGGCGGGCGCCGGCACAGGATTCCCCGCAGGTGGCATACTCCAGTTGGCCGGTGTAGTGCTTGACGAATCCGTCGCGGCTTCTTCGGCAGGTGTAGCAGCCAAGGAGGCGGGCAATTCCATCCCGATTCCGGCAGGCTCCGTGTGTTGGACCAGCTGGACGGATTGCTGTTGGGATTGCTGATCTGAAATCAGTCCACCGGCCATGGTTGCCAAGGACCCCGAATCAGGAGCGGGGTTTTCAGCGGATATTTGCCCGGCTGCCAATTGTCCCTCAATGGGGGCGACAGGCTGTCCGAGTGATGGCGGATTGGCGGACCAGTCGACGGAGTGGTCTTGGCGATCCTTTTGGGCCAAGGCTGCAGCGTAAACTCCGGACAGTATGGTGGCAGCACCGATCGCGGCACGGACGCCGAACGATTTCCCAAACGATTTCATGGATCGCATTCCTTTGCGAGACTTCTTTATCAGCCTTTCGGTTAGCAAATCCAAGGTGCAGATGGAAAGAGCAAACTGATTTCCTTCACGAGACAGCCAGTTTCACGACCTGTTCGAGGCGTGTTCGCAGGTGGTCCATCTGATCTTCGCTCAGTTTTTGTCCGAACAGGCTGGCGAGGTGCAATCCAGCGATCATTAACAAGCCGATGGGAATCAGAGCGAAGGCCCAGGGCTGCGTTTCCATGACCCACTGGACATAGCCGTAAATACCACAGCTGCAGATGAAAAATGTGGCGACGAAATAGACGGCCATTACCATGGTCCAAACTTCGGGACGTGGTGAGAAACGGCAGTAGATTTCGGAGCCTGCGTCATGTTCGGAAACATGTGCGTTGAGATGGGGCGACCAGAATCGTTGTTGTTGCCGCGGCACTTTGACGTCGATGCAGTTGCCTGCAGAGGCGATTTCCGAAACATCATCTAAGGCCGCTTGGTTTCGCATCACCGTCCGAACCCGAGTCATTAATTCCGACGGCGGAACATCAAGTTCCACCAGAAAGGTCGGCTGTAATTTCAGCGATTTCATTGGTCAATCTCCGCTCCGCCTTTTCTGGGCTGGCCTAGCGGTACTGATTTTACAACGATTCGCGGGCAGAGAGGGCCAGTTGTCGGACTTGATCGCGGTCGGAGCCGGTGACGGTCAAATGCCCCATTTTGCGGGCTGGTTTTGGCATGCGTTTGCCGTAGAGGTGGAGCCGAACGCCCTTTTTCTCCAGCAGTCGGTCCCAGTTTGGTGTTTGGCCCTCGTCTCCCCAACAGTCACCGAGCAAATTTGCCATCGCTGCTGCTGGACATTTCATCGAAGTGCTACCGAGCGGAAGATTGCAGATCGCTCGGACATGCTGTTCAAATTGGCTCGTTTCACAGGCTTCGATCGTCAGGTGAGCTGAATTGTGAGGTCGCGGGGCCACTTCATTGATCATCACACGGTCGCCGCTGACGAAAAATTCAACGCACAGTAAGCCGATGACATCGAGTGCTTCTGCAGCAGAGGTCGCGACCCGAATCGCCTGCTCGGATACCGCCGCGGTGAGGCTGGCGGGTAACGTTGTGACGTCCAAAATATGATTGGCGTGTTCGTTTTCAAAGACAGGAAAGCACTGGGTTTCGCCATTGGGGCTTCGCGCCACCACGACGGAAACTTCTTTTTCGAAGGAAATGAATTTCTCGGCGACCCAATGATCGCATTCGTGCCACGGAACATCATCTGCTTGGTCCGCAGACTCAAGTTTGTGTTGCCCCTTGCCGTCATAACCGCTGCGGGCCGTTTTCAGAACGAGCGGCCATCCGATTCGTTCAGCGGCATCCAACAGGGATTCGCGGTCAGAAACATGGGCAAAGGGAGTGACAGGCAGACCAGCCGATTGAAACGTCGTTTTTTCTCTCACCCGGTCTTGAGCCGTTGCCAGCACCGATGCGGCTGGGTAGGTCGGGGCAAATCGACTGCAGCGGGCAATCGTTTCAGCGGGAATATTTTCGAACTCCAGTGAAATCACGTCGCACTGTTCCGCAAAACGGTCAATCGTGTCGTGATCGCCAAGCGGTCCGATGACGTGGCGGTGGGCTACTTGGGCTGCTGGATCATCTGGCGTATCACAGAACACAACGACGTCGTAGCCCATGGTCGAAGCGGCCATGGCAAACATGCGACCAAGTTGTCCACCCCCAACCATGCCTACCGTCGAGCCTGGCAGAAAGACCTGCTGAGAACGCACCGTTGTCATGTCTCCGCGAGACTCCATCACCTACAACTCGCTCGATTCTAGAACTGCGTCAGTTTGTTGTTGCACGAATGCTTCGAGGCGTGCCCTAAGTTCTTCATCCTGGAGCGCGAGGATTCTCGCCGCCAGGATTCCGGCGTTCTTCGCCCCCGAGGCCCCGATCGCCATCGTGGCCACGGGAATCCCGCCGGGCATCTGAACGATTGACAGCAGCGAGTCGAGTCCCTGCAGGGCTCTGCTTTGGACCGGCACGCCAATCACCGGCAAAATCGTTTCCGAGGCGACCATGCCGGGCAAGTGGGCCGCACCGCCGGCACCCGCGATGATCACCTGCAAGCCACGGTTTGCAGCACCACTTGCGTAGGCAACCATTCGTGCAGGAGTTCGGTGCGCGGAGACCACCAGATCCTCGTGAAGTATCCCGAGCCCATCGAGCACGGCGGCAGCCGGTTGCATGGTTTCCCAATCGTTACGGCTTCCCATGATGACGCCGACTTTCGCATCGGTATCGCCAAAGCTGGTTCCACTCATCATTTCCCCTTCGGGCAAAAACGAAATGTGTTAGGCACATTTTGTACGACAGACGTCAATTTTAGGGTAGGGAGTGCGTTTTGATTCGTCGCTCCCTTCACGCTTTCAACCTTCACGATTTCACTCCACCACTTCCAGGTCATCGGCGGCGAACGCCAGACGAAAGCTATGCTCTTCTTCTGCAAATTTCACTCGAGCGATCCGTTTGGGGCCGCGACCGCTGACAGTAACGATCGTGCCATCGCCATAATCGACGTGGCGGACCTGCGTGCCCTCTCGGTAAACGGACAATGGCGTCGATTTTTTTGCCATCATCTCGGCGGCGGTTTGCAGTCCACTCTGAAGGCTGCTGCCAGTTCCCGTCTTGGCGGTGGAGGCCGATTCGACCGTTGGCGTCTGCTCGTTACCAGCGTCCTGATTGCCAGCGTCCTGGTCGTAATCCGAGTCTTGGTCAAGTTCTGCGTTTTGATCAGTTGTTTCGCGAACTTGTGGATCACTTTCGTCGGGAAGGTCCCAGGAATCGGGATAACTCTGGTCCATCTCCTCGTCGAACCAATCCTGCTTGGGCGAAGATTCGACTCGGCTCATTTCGGTCAGTGGCAATTCGTTTAGGAATGGGCTTGGAATCACCGGACGCACATCCCCCCGCATGGCCCGTCGCTTGCAACAGCTGAGTTGTAATTGTTCCTTTGCTCGCGTGATCCCGACGAACAGCAGTCGCCGCTCTTCCTCGACTTCTAATTGGCTGCTTTTCGAGCGACTGTGGGGCAGCATGTCATCTTCGACACCGATAATGAAGACGCGAGGAAATTCCAGTCCTTTTGCCGCGTGCAACGTCATCAGCGTGATGCGGTCGTTCTCGTTTTCAAAGGCGTCGGTATCCGCCACGAGAGCAACCTGCTCGAGAAAGGCATCGAGTGAGCCATCTTCGGGGTGCTGACGATCAAATTCGACAGCGGCCGTGATCAATTCGTCGACATTGGCCATCGGGGAGGTGTCTTGCTGCTCAACGGCCGTTTTCTCGAGATGTGCTTCGTAGGCTGTTTCCTCAACCAAATATCGCAGCAAATCTTCCAGCGGCGCGGTCGCCTTGATTTGCAAATGATCGTAGAGCCGTACGAATTTTGCGACCATCGAGGCGGAGCGTTTGGCTAAGCCCTCGATCTCGTTCGCCCTGCGAGCTGCTGCCAGCATGGGAATACCGTGAAAGTCCGCGAACACGCGAAGCCGACTAATCGTTTTCGCACCGATCCCACGCGTGGGAACATTGATGACGCGGGTCAATGCGACATCATGGGATGGGTTATTGATCAAGTGTAAATAAGCCAACAAATCCTTGATTTCGCGGCGCTGATAAAATTCCAGTCCATTCACAATCTGGTAGGGAAGGCTGTGACTGCGGAGCGCATGTTCCAACGATCGTGTCATCGCATTCATGCGATAGAACACGGCGAAATCGCTCGGCCGCATGCTCTGCCCCATGATTGCCGCTGCGATTTCACTGGCGATCTCGTCGGCCTCCTGATAGCCATCGTCGTAAAACCTCAGCACGACCGCATCGCCTTCGGGATTATCAGTAAACAGGTCCTTCTGTTTCCGCTGCGTATTGTGCCGAATCAACTGATCGGCAACACGTAAAATATTGGGGGTGCTGCGGTAGTTCTTTTCCAGGCGAACGGTAGTGACAGACGGATAATCTTTTTCAAAATCAAGAATGTTATTCAGATCCGCACCGCGCCACCCATAAATGGACTGGTCAGGATCGCCGGTAACCGCCAGATTCGGACAATCGATTGATAACGCCCGGACAATTGCATACTGGGCAAGGTTTGTATCTTGGTACTCATCGACCAGAATGTATTTATGGCGGGTATCAAGCTCCGCTCGTACTTCGGGGTTCTCCCGCAACAGGCGAGCGATGTGCAACAGCAAGTCATCAAAATCGACCGCGTTGGCAGTCAGCAACTGCTGCTGGTAAACCGGATAGACACGAGCCGCGATCGCCTCTCGCGGACGCAGTGCTTGACCTTCCATCATTTCAGGGGAGGTCAAGCGGTTTTTGGCATGACTGATCGTGGCGGCGATCTGGTCGGGGGAAGCGTGCGAGGTCGAAACCCCCGCTGCCTCGATGGCCCGCTTCATCGCCTGCTTGGAATCAGAAGTGTCATAGATCGAGTAGTTTTCGGACAATCCGACCATCGGTGCTAAACGCCGCAAATGCTGGGCACAAAAGCGGTGAAAGGTTCCCATCCACACCGGTTGATTGGGCGCCAACGCGTCGACTCGCGTTCGCATTTCATCGGCGGCTTTGTTTGTGAACGTTAATGCCGCGATTTGCCACGCGGGAATGCCGTGCGCCAGCATATTGGCGATTCGGTGTGTGACGACGCGAGTTTTTCCTGACCCGGGTCCGGCCAAAATAAGCATCGGACCGTCGATGTGACGAACCGCCTTGGTTTGGGCATCGGTTAAACCTTCGAAAATGGCTTCCATCGCTGCTGGCTGTTTCGTCCGTGCTCGGTCGGAAAAAAAGAAATAAACCTATCCG
>JAQWPZ010000240.1 GCA_029245125.1 Rubripirellula sp. | reverse complement strand
CCTGCCTTCTACGACAAACGTATTGAAAGCGGCACTATTAATATTGCCGGCCCACGCTCCGGTTGCACGAATAGCGTCATCCCGGCTAACGGCGTCCTGAATATGCCGTATTTCTACGAGGGCTGCACTTGCAGCTACCCGTTGCCTACCGGCGCCGCGCTGATCAGTATGCCGCAGACGTTCGAACAATGGACTGCCTGGGGCCAGGGCACGGCCAAACCAATCGTGCGTATCGGCATCAACCTGGGTGCACCCGGCGACCGGATGACCCGCGGCGGAACTCTGTTTCTTGACTACCCCAGCGTCGGCGGGCCTTCGCCTGAGATCAAGCTCGAGACACAGCCAGCGACTCCAGATTACTTCTATCACCATTCCTTATTCACCAAGGGTGGGCATGGTTGGCCATGGGTCTGCGCCTCTGGTGCAGAGGGTATCGAATCATGGCGGCTTTCAGGGCTGAAGGCTGGAACGTTTACGGTGCGACTCTACTTTGTCGAACCACAACACACTGCGGCCGGAGCCCGCGTGTTCGATGTCGCTCTGCAGGGGCAACCAGTGCTAACGGATTTCGATATTTTCGTCGCGGCCGAGGGCAAGATGAAGTGCTTGGTCAAAGAATTCACCGGTGTCCAAATCGATGGCGACTGCACACTCTCCTTTACCTCGCACGAGGGGCAGAGCCTGCTGAGCGGGGTTGAATTCGTGTTAATGGGACTACCCCTCGATCCTCAGCTTCCTTCGCAAAGCCAGCTTCCTCACGGGAATAAATGATTCCGTAGCGGATTCATCACGGTGCTTTTGGTCAGCTTCAGGGCACCGATTTTGTTTGGGTGCTTGCCAATTTTTTGATCCGGCGTTCGAATGTTTAACCTCTAATCTATGGCGAGTCCATCAGCTTCCTGATTTCGGCTGCCCAGACGCCCCGCTGGTGAAAGTAACGCAAGGGTTGCTTCAGCCGCACGATCGCTGTCTCGTTCGTTCCAATACCTATTCCAAGCCAAGTCCAACTCATGCAACTTGTCATCGAAAAGCTTACGAAGACTTACCCCAACGGTGTGCGGGCATTGGATTCAGTTTCAATGACCATTCCGACAGGAATGTATGGCTTGTTAGGTCCGAACGGAGCTGGCAAATCGACCCTGATGCGGACGATTGCAACACTGCAAGAGCCCGACTCGGGATCGGTCTTTTTGGATGAGCTTGATGTGCTGTCCGAGAAGACACAATTGCGGCAACTCCTGGGCTATCTACCACAGGAGTTTGGGGTTTATCCCAAGACTTCCGCGCGGGCCATGCTGGATCACATCGCAATCTTGAAGGGAATTACGAACCGAGCGGAAAGACGTGACATCGTTGAAGCAATGTTGTCGCGGGTCAATCTTCAACAGCACGCTCAAAAGTCAATCAGTTCGTTCTCGGGCGGGATGAAGCAACGGTTTGGGATTGCTCAAGCGCTCATCGGCGATCCAAAACTGCTGATTGTCGACGAACCAACAGCAGGATTAGATCCTGGCGAACGAAACCGCTTTTACAATCTGCTGGCTGAGGTGGGTGAGAATATCATCGTGATTTTGTCGACTCACATTGTTCAAGATGTTAAAGAATTGTGCACTCAGATGGCCATTATCAATCAGGGACAGTTGCTATTCGCTGGAACACCTGATGATGCGGAATCCGAATTGAGCGGTCAGATTTGGCAAAAGTCAGTTAGTAAGGCTGAGTTAGAAGAGATCAAGGGACAGTTCCAAATCATTTCCGCAAAGTTGGTGGCAGGACGCCCGTTGGTTCACATCCACCATGCCGAAGATCCAGGAGACGGGTTTGAGCCGGTTGCACCAGATTTGGAGGACGTGTTCTTCGCACGAATCCACCGCTTAGGCGAAGCCGTAACACAAGCTGCTTCGTAATTTGCCTCCTTTGTCCTTGCTCAACCTGCCCTTCTCTGTTTGAAAGCACTCTCGCTTATGTTCGCATCTTTCTTTCGGTTCGAGCTGCGGTACTGGCTTTTCTCGATGATGGTTTACGTGTTTCTCGTGATCATCGGGCTGCTTACATTTGCTGCAACTTCGAGTGACAACGTGCAAGTTGGCGGTTCGCTCGAGAATGCTTTCCGTAACTCGCCATTTACCATCCAAACGATGTATGCGGCATTGTCGGTCATTTCGGTAGTGATGACCGCAGCCTTCGCGAACGGTGCGGCGTCACGCGACTTCATGTACAACACCAACCAACTTATCTTTACGAAACCAATCGATAAGTTTGCTTACATCATGGGACGCTACTGGGGAGCGGCCTTGGTCGCCATCGTCCCCATGTTGGGTGTCTCAATCGGGATTCTGTTAGCCAAGACTATGCCTTGGGTGGATCCAGAAGACTGGGGCCCTGTTTCTTGGTCTGCGCACTTTTGGGGATTGGCGGTTTCAGCCGTACCCAACGCAATCATTGTGTCCGCGTTGATCTTTGCGGTTGCTGTCTACACTCGAAGCACGATCGGTGCTTTTATCGCCGCCATTTTGTTGATTGTAGGTTCCGCCTTGGCCAGTGCACTCGTTGCGAATCTCGACAATCAGACGATCGCAGCCTTGGTCGATCCCTTTGGTACCACGGCGATGGAATCGGTCACGCGGTACTGGACAGTGAATGATCGCAATACTCAAGTGATCACGCTCTCGGGACTTGTGCTGGCGAATCGTGTGCTTTGGTTAGCAGTCAGTATGGGGGTGCTAATGCTCGCATACTGGCGGTTTTCGTTTACCGAGCGACAGCACGCCGGGCGGAAAGCAGAGGCTTCAAAAGAAGAACCAGTGGTGGTCGTTCCGATCCCTCAAGTTGGATTCCACCATGGTGTGTCAGCCAGATTGGTTCAATTGCGAAGTCAGGTAAAAGTCGAGTTTTTTGAAACGATCAAGAGCAACGTTTTTATCGTTTTGATGATGGTGACCTTGTTGAATGTGTCAGTGGCATTGACGTTAAGCGATTCCGTTTCATTCGGTCTGAAGTCCTTGCCTGTCACTTACAACATGATTGATCTGATCCGGGGATCGATGTACGCATTCTTGATTTGCGTGATCGCCTTTTACACTGGTGTGATGGTGTGGAAGGAACGCGATGTAAGATTAGACGAAATCTACGATGCATTGCCTCAGTCCACCTGGACCATCTTCGTGGGCAAGTTGCTCGCCTTGATGCTGATCGTGGCGCTCGTGTTATCGCTCGGCATCTTAACCGGGATAACGGTTCAGGCGTTCAAAGGATATACACGATTCCAACTTGGGCTCTACGTGACGGAGATTTTGGTACTTGATCTCTTTGCGATGTTCTTCCTTGTGCTGCTCTCGATGGTTTCACATGTGATTTCGCCGAACAAGTACATCGGGTACTTCTTGTTCATCATCCTGATTATCTGCAATGCGTTCGGCTGGTCGCTTCTTGAGGTTTCGACACGAATGGTCCAATACGGAAGCATGCCGAGCTACACGTACTCGGACATGTTTCGGTTCGCTCCGTATCAAGGCACGTTGTGGGCTTTCGCGATCTACTGGTTGTTGTTTGCCGGATTAGTTGCAATCGGTTGCATCCTGTACTGGCAGCGCGGCAAAGAGACGCATGTGGCGAAAAGACTACGTGCCGCTGTTGCAAACTGTCGTGGTGGGATTGCCGGTTGGGGGATGGCACTTTTTGTGCTTTGGATCGCTGCTGGCGGTTGGGTTTACTACAACACAATGATTCGCAATGAATTGCTTGGCTCTTCACAACTTGAACTACGTTCGGCACGTTACGAAAAAGATTTCAAAGAAAAACATAAATCGAAAGCTCAGCCGAGTGTTGTCAATGTCAAGTACAACATCGATATCTACCCGGAACGTCGCGCGATCAATTTTGTCGGTGATCAGGTCATCGCTAATGAATCCGATGAGCCGATCGAGGAACTCTACCTGAACTTTGCCAACGGATATGAAACAGAGGTTGAGATCGAAAACGCGACGCTCAAGGAGGCGATTGAGGATTGCAACTATTACATCTACCAATTTGATCCACCGATGGAGCCCAAACAAAGGCTCAGCATGAACTACAAGGTGACGTTTGAGCCTGTTGGTTTTGAGAACTCGGTTTCGAAACTCGATATTGTTCAGAACGGCACCTTTTTCAATAACACCATCGCACCACAGATCGGTTACTCCACAGGCAAGGAACTGTCGGACAGAGGAGATCGGAAAAGTCTCGGTTTACCAGAGAATCAGGATCTGATGCCAACGCTCGATCCCAGCGATATGCGAAACCGGGAACAGACTTATCTTGGTGGAATCAATCAGTGGGTCGAAGTTGAGACAATCATCAGCACGACGAATGACTATGCCGTTGCGCCAGGTTCGCTTCAAAAACGTTGGGAAGAAGATGGGCGAAACTATTTTCACTACAAGGTTGATCATCCTTCTCTGAACTTTTACTCGTTCATTTCTGCTAACTACAAAGTAGCCATTAATCGGTGGAAGGGCGTCGATATCGAAGTCTATTACCATCCTGATCATGAATGGAATGTCGAAAATATGTTGCGATCGGTTCGCGATTCTCTGGAGTACTACACAGAGAACTTTGGGCCTTACTACCACAAGCAAGCGAGAATCATCGAGTTTCCAAGAATTGCCTCGTTTGCACAAGCGTTCCCGGGCACGATGCCTTATTCCGAAGGGATCGGGTTCATTGCAGATATCCGAGATAAAGATGATATCGACATGGTGTACTACGTCGTTGCTCACGAAATGGCGCACCAGTGGTGGGCTCACCAAGTGATTGGGGCGAATATGCAGGGTTCAACTTTGCTGTCAGAAACCCTTGCCCAGTATTCGGCGCTGATGGTGATGGAAAAGCGATTTGGACGGGACATGATGCGAAAATTCTTGCAGTACGAAATGGACAGTTATCTTCGTGCACGCGGAAGCGAGCGAATCAAGGAGCGTCCACTTGTGAGCGTGGAAGCCAGCCAGGGATACATCCACTATCGAAAAGGTAGCTGCGCGATGTATTACTTAAAGGAGATGATTGGCGAGGAAAAAATCAATGGCGTGTTAAAAGAGCTGATTGAAGAATTTGGCTACAAGAGAGCTCCTTTTCCGACTTCGCTAGACCTAGTTGAGCGACTTCGGGCGGTCACGCCCGAAGACTTGCGATACATTCTCAAAGATCTCTTCGAGGAGATCACGCTGTTCGCAAACCGTACAGCGAAAGTAACCTACGAAGAGCTGGAAGACGGCAAGTACAAGATTCATCTGGATGTGATCTGCGAGAAGTTTCGGGCCGATGAAAAGGGTAAAGAAACAATGATCGAATTAGATGATTGGATCGAAATCGGAGCTTTTGCCGAACCAGAGGGTGGGAATCGGTATGGCGAAACGCTGTACCGTGAACGCATGCGTGTGGAGGGGCGGGAGCTGTCGTTCGATTTCATCCTTGACGAACTTCCAGATAAGGTTGGAATCGATCCGTTTGCTTTGCTGATTGATCGAACGCCCGCAGATAACATGAAGACGCCCGCCGCACGATAAGGCTCGTGTGCCGCGGTCCAGCTTTGAATGCTGGAACCTTGCTGCCGATTGCCTGTGTTTTGCGACAGGCGGAAAGGAAAGGTTTGGTCATCCGTAGGCCGGACCCAGCAGCGTCAGCGACGCAGTTCCGGCAAGCTGAAGGTAACCAGCGGCGGAAGGACCGGCGGCTAGCGTCGATCCGCTGAGTCGTTGTCGCGTAGGGTGGGGCAAGCCGGTTCATCGCAACACGGTCAACCCAATACCCTGCCCGAACCTTCATTCATTGGAATCTTGCCACTGATCTTGCGTGTGTTGAGCCCCGGTATGCTTTACCACGATCTTTGGTCGCCCCCGATCACCAAAAGGTGGCATAGGCAGGCACCTCGCTTTAAGATCAGTGCTCGTCTGTTTTGTGTTGGCTCGTTGAGGATCAAAAAATGTTTCGTTTTAGTTTGGCGATTGTTTGTCTGATCAGTTGTTTTCAGGGATTCGTTGGGGCACAAGACAAAGCGGCGACGGCGGAGATCGGTGAATTGAACGAGGCTTACGTGACGGCTTTCAACGCTCGCTCCGCTGAAAAGGTTGCCGCCTGTTTTGGGAAATCTGGCGATTACACGCTGTTGACCGGCGACACCATCAATGGCCTCGAGATGATTCAGGCAGCCCATCAATCTTTTTTCGAGAACAATCCCAAAGCCAAGGCCAATGGAAAGCAAGTCACCTTCCGGCTGGTTCGCCCAGGTGTTGTGTTGGCAACCGGGGTATGGGAGGTAACTGATGGTCCATCGAACTATCCATCCAGCGGTCTCTGGTTCACCGTTGTCGTCAAACAAAAAGGCAAGTGGAAGTACCAGGCAATACGACTGATGGTTCCGGCCAGTGCCGAGTAACGCGTGCCCGGATCGTTAGCAATCGGTCAAGTTGCGATACAAACAATCAAAGGCGTAAGCACCCAAGCGAAGTCCTTGGTTGATTGGGGCTCGACCCCGGTCTGTTTGCCAGTCCGTTTGAATCAATCCAAAAAAGTCGGCGGCATGCTGTTTGTCGATCTCTTCGTGCAATTTGTAATGCACAAGTTCGTTCTCACCCAGCCAGTTCTGCAAGGCGACAGCCCCGCCGATAAGCGAAGAAATATCCGCGAATGCGTATTCGATAATCCCCAAGCAGGCGATTCCTGTTCGCACATCCTCGCTCAGACAGGCGGACATGATGGTCGCATTGAACGCGTGAACCGCGGGGCCCATCGAATCGGCATCCGGTCGCTCGCCACTGCCGCCGATCGACTGAAGGAATTGCCGGAAGGTGGCTTCATGAAACGTGTCCGAGCGAAAGTTTCCATGTTCTTCGACAATGTTATCGAGGATCCCCAACCGCTGATCCCCGTTTGGAATTCGCATGATCAACGCCGCCATCGGGCGAGAGAAGTAATTTACGGCAAAGTAAAATTGCTGCTGCGAACGTAGGAAATTCTCCAGCGACATCCCGCCCGATTGCAACAACTGAAAGTATCGGTTTTTCAGCAACCCGCTATCGGCCAAGCTGGCATCCACCTGGCGCATTAGATCGTTCGTTGCCGAGGTGCTCATCTCCATTTCTAAATCTCCGCTGTATTGATCGACCATTTTCCCGGCCTGTTGAGAGAATGCCCAAACACAGTCGCCGATGCTTCAACCGTCTGGGCACCTACTAATTGTGAGGACTTTAAAATCGGATGAACATCCTCTGGTTGAACGCAAACAAATAATGCCGGAATTTCCAGCGAGGAACAATGACGCAGCGCCGCCAGGATCATCGCAGCGGCGGATTCGCACGAACGGAACCCGAAGCATGACAGATGGGCGGACACCATTTCCGTGCCATCGCTCCGGAATAATCGTTTGCAGCGGCGAGTATCTTCCAAGATACCGCAAACACTTCCATCCGAGGCGATTAAGCCGATTGGCGGCATCAGACTTCGAGTCGATGATTGGCCGCCGTCAGTCGCGAAGCAGTCGGCGGTCAGATGTTGATACCGTTGCCGGGCCTCTTCTGTTTTGCAGGCGTTGATTTTAAGTTGCGGTTGATTGTTGGGAACGCCTGCAAGTCGATCGACCGGGATCCGTAAGATCGCTACCTTGGCCAACTCCACAAACTTTGGGACCGCAAGGCGACCGGTATAGCTGACGGGACTTTTGGCCGTTCCATCCATGACGACGCAAAATCCCGGCGTCGGTGATGTTAGCGTCCAATCGGTCGCCGCACGCAACAGTCGCAATAACGTGATACCGGAGGACGGAGTCGCTACCTTCAAATCAGAGAGATAGCCGCCGCGGCGAAACTCGCCACCCGGTTGACGCAAGCGGCAGATCGTCGATGTGATGGTGCCAATGACTTGGGAGCCATTTGTTGCGATGAAGCAACGTGCATCACCGATCGCTCGAAAGAACCGCGTGTAATCATCGCCGTGCGAGATGCGAAACCATGAATCAGTACCCAGCGGGTATCGAAACTCTGATTCAAAGGCTTCCAACGCTGCGTTCAGCTCGGCCGTCGGCTGAGATTGGATCTCGTGAATCTTCACAGGCGGCTTCCGATGTGCAGTTCACGATAGAAGAAACTCCGATCCTCGTCGTGTAATTCTTGAGCGAGATCTCGCCGCCAACTTAGGCCTGATGGCACAGCGGCAATATCCAGTATCGAGTTCAATTGCCTGATCACCACGACTCCGCCCGGAGCTAAACAGCGGTGCACGTGATTCAATAGCATTTCGGCCTCTGTCGGCTTTACCCAATCAAGGATGTTCGACAGATGAATGAAGTCGTAACTTGCATCTGGGAGTGTTGTGATCACATCGCTCATCATGCCGTGACTGAACTGCAGCGGACAAAGATCTGATTGCTTGGGTAGGTCGAGCCAGTCCCACACCGTGCCAGCGAATTGGCCTAAGAAAAGCTGGTGTAAGAACGGATTGTCATTCGCCCGGAATTTGCCCAACGCCATTCTTGTTTGCACAAGAAAGTGTTCGGAGAATGGCATCGCGGGGTTTGCCGTCGCTTCGGGGCCAAAGATTTCGACAAGCTTTGATAACTCCATCACGTTATCGAAAGCTTGCTGCAAGGCTTGTCCTAATCCTGTTCCCGATTGCACGCACTCGGCTTGCTGACCCGGATCTGATAACGACAGTAGATCGAGAATTCGATGTCGTTGAGGCGCCAAGATTTCGCGAAGCCGGGAAAACAACCACTCGTATCTTGCACAAAAATCGGGACCCATTTCGGCGACCAAAGATGCCGGCCCCAAGGCATCTGCGGTGAGTCCTAGGTCAGACAGTCGTCGTTCAAGTTCCCGTTGGCGATCACCTTTATCCATCTCGCAGTGGCCAAGTAACATCAGCCTCTCTTTGGTCGATGTGTCACTCAACATCGACAGTTTTACCCTTGCCATAGCGATTTGCGCCGGGTTGGGGTCGACCAAGTGCAATGACTCGATCGGTAAAGTCGCTAGCACGGCGGCGGTTTCACCTCCGGAAGCAATCATTAAGGACCGACCACGAGCGTTTGTCTCTTCCAACAGCCGGCGGTCGATGCGTGGATCCTCGCGAACTTGAGCAAAGGCAATCGGCAGCGACGCGGTCGCGCTCACCCAATTCTCACTCGTCGCTATACCCGGTTTCCACAACACCGATTTCTCCATCTTTGAAGCACCATTTTGCTGCGGCGAACAACAGTCCCCCAGCGATTAAATCGATCGCGTAGTGATAACGTAAATAGATCGTTGAAACGACAATCCCAATCGCGGGCAGTACCATCCAATTGAATCGACGCCGTAGATGTCGGCGGTCAAAATCAATCATCGCAAAGGTGATCAGAACGTGCAAGCTTGGAAAGGCGTCGTATACCGACGAGCCCGAATTGACAATCCAGCGATTCAAGGGGGTTAACATTGGCCCCCGCAAATCGGGTCCGAACAATTCTCGAAATGCACTCTCCGGACCAATTGCCGGATACAGCAGATAACCTGCCAAACCAACAGCGTAGACCGAATAGATCCAATTCGCGAATTGCTTGGTGAAAGCCAGCGGCATGAACCACGAGTGAATCACACAGACGTGTAAGTACACAAGATAGGTCAGGTAACACCCGCTCATCAGTTCATTGAGCCCAACCGTGGACCAATTCTGCGCGGGAACTGACGGTGTCACACCAAAAAGTTTTTCATCGATGAAAATCAGTGTCTCATCATGCGGAAAGTTCCCCAACGCCGGAACGATGATTTTAACGGCGCTGTAAAACCACAGCACATAGCAGAACGCGGCGATGAAACGGGCTTTTTGAATCAACTCTGTGGTGTGATTCTTTGTTGCGACAACAACAAGGCAAAAAATTGCCGTCGCGACTGCGGTAGAAAGCGTTGCTGCGGCAGTGGGGCCAGCGTGGAAGGCAAGTGCCAGGGTGGTCAACCCGCCGAGAGCCGAAAGTAGAATCTCGTGTCGTTGCCAGCGGTGAGCGTCCGTCAAAGTCACCTGCTCAAGCCGTCTTCCTGTGACTGCCCAGCGGACTGCGCTGCCAGCTTTTCTCGACGAATTCGCACACGAATTCGAAGTAAGATTGCACGAATGGAGCTTCACGGTCCCCCAGTTGATCCTTGATCTCGCTATGCAGTCGCTTCAGGTTGTACCACGGAACGCGGGGAAAAAGATGATGCTCCAGATGATAGTTCTCGTTGCACATGAAAAACTCAGTGACCCGGTTGGTCAGAATCGATCGCGTTCCGCGAATCGGATCATCCAGTTCCTCGAGGAACGTGTGCTGGCTCATTCCTCGAATGTTCACCATGCTGTTGATGATGATCATTGGAATCAGCCAGACATTCAGGATCACCTGCCACGGTGTCATGCTGATGGTGATTCCAAACAAAGTGAACAGCAACAAGACTTCGGCGGCGATCCAGCATCGATCCGGGTTTGTCCCTTGTCGAAATCCCAAAACTGGAATCATTACGATGTAGATCGGATAGCCGACAATCAGACGTAGCCAATGCATGCTGAATACCAGCCACGTCCAACGTGTGTAGTTGTCGTAATGATCTGGGTCGCCTTCATGGCCAAGATGACTGTGATGTTGTAAATGCAAAACTTTATATGCTGAGAAATTCTGCAGCACAGGCATCGCGCAAGCGATCCCTAGCAAGCGGTTGAGAAGCTTGTTCCGAGATAGCACTCCATGAACCGCTTCGTGAGTGAACAAGCTAATCCCATGCAGGGATGCAGCTGCGATCAGATAGAGCGGCACGCAAACTAGCAGAATGCCAACACTGAACGGCCGTGCTTGCAGCGTGAGCAACACCCAGGCCGATGCAAAGTACAGCCCTGCAAAGATGATGAACCGTACCAGCGACCGATGACTCGCAGCGTGCAGCTCATCCAACAACGCAGCCTCGATCACCACGCCATGTGAGGCGATCGAATCAGCACGATCAGGATCAGGATCACGATCAGCGATTAAATTCACCTCGGCACTCCTCTGCAGGCAGACGGATCTCAACCGGATAATACCACACCAGGATCAGCAGATCCAATCGTGGACCCAAACGGTAAAGGCGGTGCCGGGGCAATTAGAAGAGTGGTTTGAAGAATGCATGATGGCGAGACTTGACGCCGGAACTCGCCGCAGGCGATCCATGCCAGAAATTGACGCCGGAACTGCGTTTCGCTTGGTCCGGCCTACGTCGATTGGATACGCATTTGCTTTGGAGGTGTTCCCCTTTGTTCTTGCTGTGACGGCGGGGAAGCAGAGAATGCACCGGCGGCTAGCGCCGGTCCGCTCAGTGGTTGGGTGATGTATCGGTGTCCGATGTGTTCATTCTAAGTTCATCAGCGTGCGCGATGCTGCAATCAATGCCTCAGCTGCGTAGGGTGGTCTTGCCGAGTCGGGAATGATCCAGTTGACAATGCCCACAAACCAGCAACCTCGTCCAGATGCTACCCCACCGAAACAAAGCACCTTCGTGGCCGAAGCTGGTAGTAAGGCCGGACCCAAGAGCGTAGCGAGGCAGAGTCGGCAAATTCATGCCGTCGTAACAGAATGTCGGAACTGCGTTTCGCTTGGTCCGGCCTACGTTGATTGGTTACGCATTTGCTTTGAGGTGTTCCCCTTTGTTCTTGCTGTGACGGCGGGGAAGCAGAGAATGCACCGGCGGCTAGCGCCGATCCGCTCAGTGGTTGGGTGATGTATCGGTGTCCGATGTGTTCATTCTAAGTTCATCAGCGTGCGCGATGCTGCAATCAATGCCTCAGCCTGATAGGGGCAGTTGATTTGGATCGTTGAAAGGCTCACGACCGGCTCGCCTTGCTTTGTCGTTCAAATCGGTCATCGTTGAGCATGGTTGAACAAGGCTGCTATCGTATGTTTTTGCATGTCTACCGCCGATCAAAAACTTGCCACCGTAATCGTAAATGATCTTCGCTAGTTCATCGATTTCACGAGTCTGCTGGCGACTGCGAATCGGGTTGGTGATTGCGAGCCAAACGAGGTCAGGACGATCAACTTCAACAGAATCGGTCAGAACGTCGATTGGTGTGTTCGCGCCCAGGTTCGTTTCGTCATAACCGCAGTCATGCAACACGAGTGAAGCCATGATGGTAGGCAAAAGATAAGGATCATCCTGTGGTGCTGCACCGATCGCTGTCGGGGCGTCTTTCTCGGGATCCGCAATCGCTACCCGAATTTGGCACAGCGCGCGGATGCACAGCACAGACGCACGATGCTCGATGAAGATGCTCCGTTTGTCGTGGGGCCATTGTTCGCCGATCTTCAGCATCGCATCGTGAATGGGGCCATCGCAAATCTGGGCGATCGAATTTCCGGATGCGTACATCGCTCGCATCACGCCGATGACTTGGCTGGCATTTCCACTGGAAAGTGATTCGAACAGTTGTGCGGCGTCGCTTTCGCCAGACACTTGTTCCCCGGAAGTGATCAGTCCTAGTAATTCCGGGCGAATGACGGTCGCACCAGTCTCACGGACGTACCGGATCGCTTCAGCGACTGGAATCCGTCGGTGGCCCCCTCGCGTGCGGTGGATTTCCAGGTCGCCGCCGTCCGCGAGTCGTCGCACGGTCGATTCGCTGATCCCGACGGCGGCACCGAAATCGGAGGTAGAGAGCATGCGATGCATAGCGAAATACCGAGAACGGAAAACTGGCAAACGTTAACAAACCTTATTCAAAACCCTCAAAACTGTCAAGATGGCGGGATTAACGCCTTTACGGCTCGGTACAGTGGCCGAAAAGAGAGTTTTGGTGGTTTTTCACCAGTTTTGCTACCTGTTTCTTGGAGAGTTCCAATCATGTTTCCCGATCCCATGGTCCTGGCAGCCGCGATGCCCGACCTGACCGTCTTCCAATTCAACATCGTCGACAACATCTTTTCGATGACTGTCGCCACAATGGGCGCCGCGGCGCTGTTTCTGTTCCTCTCGCGGCCGTCCGTCGATCGCGCTTATCGTCCGGCACTACTGATCTCAGGTATTGTGGTCAGCATCGCCTGTTACCACTACTTTATGATCCGCCATAGTTGGGCCGGAGCATACGAGCTTGCTGGGGATGGTTACGTTGGCACCGGGGCGGCGTTCAATGATTTTTATCGTTACGCGGACTGGATTCTTACAGTGCCGCTGTTGATGGTCGAACTCGTTGCCGTCGTTCGTTTGGACAAGAACAAGGCCCGTTCGGTGCTAACACGGCTAGTGATTGCGGCGGGCTTGATGATCGCTCTCGGTTATCCGGGCGAGGTGATTTCGAGCCCGGAAGGTTGGACAACTCGCGTGACATGGGGCGTGCTGTCGTCAATCCCGTTCTTCTACATCCTTTACGTGCTGTGGGTTGAGCTGACTGCATCGCTGTCGACACAGCCGGTTGCCGCTCGGAAGTTGATTGAAGTTTCGCGACTCGTGTTGTTGATCACATGGGCCGTCTATCCAATCGCGTACGCATTGGGCGGAACAGAAGCAGCCTTGACCGCAAAAGCGGGCGGCGCAGTCGATCCCTCGGGAATTGTTGGACTACAAGTAGGCTACGCCATCGCCGACATGACAGCGAAGGCTGGCTTCGGCGTGTTGATCTACTTCATCGCTCGGGCGAAGAGCACCGGCGACGAAGCCGAAGGCCAACAAGCAGCGGCTGCTGCCGCGGTCTGATCGCTGTTCGGTTGATGTGCTTTCCATCCTCTCGCCTAGCGGGAGGGTGGGACGACTTTGCGGCTAGCTAGAGTTCAATGTTGGACCTGACGTTTAGCTGGCACTTGTATGGGAATGGACGGCGGGCATTGTGAAATCAGTGTCTCCGCCGATCGTTTGGACACCAACTTTCCAGTACAAGCAACCGTCTTTGTTTGACGGCAGGTGGTTTTGAAGTAGCGACTGAGTAACCGCTCGGCTGCCCCGCGGCAACTGGGCTGAGCATCCGAGTGTCTCGTTAGATTTGACAATGAAAGTCCGAATCTCGCATCACCGCCATACACTTACTATCGTCGCCTTGGCGTTCGCGTTTGTTGTCGCTTCGTTTTGCGGAACAACGATTGCTTCACCGGGAATGCTGATCCTCGTCGTCATGGCGATCTCAGTGATCGGCGTTCCTCATGGCGGGTTGGACCATTGGACTGGTCGTGACCTGCTATACAGTCGGCTTGGTAACTGGTGGAGCTCTGCGTTTCTCGGAGGCTATCTGGGTGTCGCTCTGTTGGTAGTTCTGGGTTGGCTGTTCACTCCCTGGGCAACTGCGGTCGCGTTTTTCGTGATCTCTGCGTGGCATTTCGGTTTCGAGGATGATCGAAGTACGTTTCGCAACCCGTTCATGAACCATGTCGCGGCGGTCGCAATCGGTGGTCTGGTGATTTGGATCCCTTTCATCGCCCAGCCCGAGCAGATTTCGGAGGTGATGCACTCGATCACACCCGCCAGCTTGCTGTCCGTTGCAACGATCATGCTGACAACCCAGGTGATCGGCCTGTGCATGCTGCCCGTGGCACTGATCGTCGTGGTTAGAGATTTCACGGATCAGGCTTGGGTGCGAGCTCTGCGGAACGTGTCGTTCTCGCTCCTGTTTGCGTTCGCTGATCCGATCGTTGCGTTTGCCGTTTATTTTTGCGGCTGGCACTCGGTTCGTGGGCTGCGAGCTCTGGCGACAGTTCACAGCCAGACCCTACGGCAAATGGTCTTGGCGACGATGCCGATGTCTCTAGGGGCAATTTGTCTATCGTTCGTCGGCTGGTTGTTTTGGTCGAGCGGGCAGAGTGTTTCCGACGCCGTCATCCGGACCTTGTTCATCGGACTCTCTGCCATCGCAGTTCCCCATTTGTTGTTGCACGGTTTGGTGACAGGGTGGTTGTCGAACCGTGATTCCGTCAGCGGCGGAGACAGAACGATGGGGGTGGTGACATGATCGCTCCAGTTGCATCCCAAAGATACGACTGCATCTTGGTGGGTG